>JADKIR010000006.1 GCA_016722655.1 Cytophagaceae bacterium | reverse complement strand
GTCGTCTGGCCTGGCGGCCGCGAACTTCGTACGCCGCCAGCCGCCGTCCGGGGTCATGGAACCGGTCTCGCATGACACGAATCGCCCGGGGTCCACGGACACCGGGCGCGCTGCTAGAGTGCCGCCGTGCCTCCGCGCTACCCCGACGTCACGGGCGCCCTCATCGCCGGCGGCCGCGCCACCCGGCTCGGCGGCGCGGTGAAGGGGCTGCTCCGCCTGGACGGCACGCCCATCGCGGGGCGCTCGCTGCGGCTCTTCAAGGAGCTGTTCGCCGCCTCGCTGGTGGTGACCAACGACCCGCGCCCCTACGCCGTCCTGGGCGCGTCGCTGGTGGCCGACGTCCTGCCCGGCAAGGGCGCCCCAGGCGGCGTCCACGCGGCCCTGACGGCCTCCACCTCCGAGTGGGTCTTCACGGCCGCCTGCGACATGCCGTTCCTGTCGCGCACCTCGGTGGCCCACCTGGTGGAGCGGCGCGCCGGCGCGGCCGCGGTGATGCCGCGGTGGGGAGGGCGGCTGGAGCCGCTCTTCGCCCTCTGGTCCAGGGCCTGCCTCCCCCTGCTCGACGGGGCGCTGCGGCGCGGCGACCCCTCGCCTGAGCTGGCCGAGGTGGTGGGGGCGCGGGTGATCGAGGAGAGCGAGTGGCGCCTGATCGATCCGGACGGGCGGGCCTTCGAGAACGTCAACACGCCCGAGGACGCGGCGCGCCTCGGGCTGGTGGTCCGGTAAGGCGACGCGGCCGCGCCCGGCGGAACCGTGGTACGAGCTGTCCTGGAGGGGAGGCTCCCATCCGCATGCCCGCACCGCACCTCGAGCCGCCACCGGCGGCGCCCCGGACTCCGGTCCAGACGGTCCAGGTCGGGCCGCACCGGCTGGCCTACCGGCGCGCCGGGGCCGGCCAGCCGGTCCTGCTGGTGCACGGCATCACCACCCACTCCTTCCTCTGGGAGGGGGTGCTGCAGCGCCTGGCCGCCACCGGGCGCTACGACGTGGTGGCGGTGGACCTGCTCGGCTGCGGCGCCTCCGACCTGCCGCTCGACGCCTCCTACGCCCTCAAGGCGCACGCCGAGCGGCTGGGGCCGTTCTGCCAGGCGCTCGGCCTCTCCGGCGTCCACCTGGTGGGGCACGACCTGGGCGGCGGCATCGCCCAGATCCTGGCGGTGAACCAGCCCACCCTCCTGCGCAGCCTGACCCTGGTGAACCCGGTCGGCTACGACTTCTGGCCGGTCCAGCCCATCATCGCCCTGCGCACCCCCGTCATCCGCCAGCTGCTGCTGGCGGCGCTCGACCTGGGCGCCTTCGCGGTGCTGGTGCGGCGCGGCCTGTACCACAAGGACCGGGTGGACGCGGCCCTCATGGCCGACTTCACCTCGCCGCTCCGGACCGCCGCGGGGCGCAAGGCCTTCGTGCACTTCGCCCGCTGCCTCGACAACGCCAACCTCATGACGCCTCCTCTTCCGCCATCGCGCGTGTCTGCGAAGGACAATCTGGGCGCGTGCCTGGAGCTGGTCCCCGAGGCCGGCCACACACCCCCTCGACCAGCCTGGGCAGCTGGTTGCGCTCCTTAGGTTCACCTCGGTGCCGCCCGCTGGTGGGGTAAACCAGCGCCTGCGCGACCTGGGGCTTGGTTACTCAGCTGGCCTGAGGAGAATCAGCAGCGGCCGAGCGCCAGGTCGATACCGCCCTGTGGGGCTGGTCTCTGAGCACGTCACCTGTTGGTTGACGCCGCCGGCATCCTGAGGTGGGGCTGAGCAGGTCTTCATCTTGAAGGACGTGCCGTCTGCGCGGTGGGCGACCCTGTGCCGGCCGACGTGTTGTTCTCTTTGTTCACCACGCCCGCAGCGACGCCCGCCTGGACTGTCGCGTCTCTTCGCCCTCGCCGCGGGTGGTGGAGGCGCTGCGCTCCGGCGCGCTGTGCCGTGTGGCGCCCAGTCCGCCGAGGCCGGCCTGGACGCCGCCCTTCCCCGCGCTGGCGCCCGCCTGGCGCGCTCTGCCTTCACCGCCGCACCATGCCGCGCGGCTCTTCCTCTGTGCACGAGGACGATGGGCGCACTCTGGGGACGTCACCCCGCTGCTGGCGCGGGTGGTGGAGACGGTCGCCTCCCGGCTGGAGAACGTGGCGCTGCTGCACGAGCTGCTGGCGCTCAACGCCGCCCTCGACGAGAAGGCGTGGCTCCCCGCACCCGCCAAAGCTCGGGCCGCCAACCAGGAGCTGAGGACGAGGTGGGCGGAGCGGCGCCGCACCGAGAGGCGCTGCGCCGGGCGAGGCGCGCCTGCGGCTGGCGCTGTCGGCCTCGGCCACGCTGGGCGTGGACCAGGACCTGGAGACCGGGCGCCTCACCTGGTCGGAGGGCGCCGCCACGCTGCTGGAAACAGCCCCGGCCACGCTGGAGGCCTAGGTGGCCGCGGTGCACCAGGAGGATCGCGGCCGTGGCGGCGCTGCTAGGCGGCCGCGCCTCGGGCGGCCGGCGCACCCGGCTGGAGCACCACGTAGCCGCCGCGCCGGAGCGCGCTGGCTGGAGCTGCACGCCAGCGCGGTGGCCTGGCCGGCGCGCCGCCCGGGTCACCGGCGTCCTGGTCGACGTCACCGAGCGGCGCCACCTGGAGGACGAGCGGCGCCAGTCGGTGAAGCTCGAGTCCATCGGGCGGCTGGCCGGCGGGGTGGCCCACGACTTCAACAACCTGCTCACCACCATCCTGGGCGTGGGCGAGCTGCTGGCGGCCGACCTCCCTCCCGGCGGCCCGCAGGCGGCCGACCTGCGCACCATCCTGGAGGCGGGGCGCCACGCCGCCGCCCTGACGCGGCAGCTGCTGGCCTTCTCGCGCAAGCAGCAGCTGGAGGTCCACCCCCTGCCGCTGGAGGAGGTGTGCCGCACCTTCGCCCCCATGCTGGCCCGCCTCATCGGCGAGGACGTGGTGGTCCGCCTGGACCTGGACGTGGGCGCCCCGCCGATCCTGGGCGACCGCTCGCAGATCGAGCAGGTGCTGATGAACCTGGCCATCAACGCCCGCGACGCCATGCCCCGCGGCGGCACGCTCACCATCACGGTGGCGGCGGCCCGGTGCTGGAGAGGGGCCACCGGCCCGCCGCCGGGCCGATGGTGCGGCTCGTGAGTGACACCGGCACGGGCATGGCCCCCGAGGTGGCCGCCCGCGCCTTCGAGCCCTTCTTCACCACCAAGGCGCGGGGCCAGGGCACCGGGCTGGGGTTGGCCACGGTCTACGGCGTGGTGCGGCAGCACGGCGGCCACGCGCGGCTGTTCACCGCCCCGGGCGCCGGGACGCGCTTCGACCTCTACCTGCCGGCCGCCGAGGCGGCGTCCGCCCGCCGCGCGCCCTCGCCAGCGGCCCCGCGCCGGCGCCGCTCGGGCGCGGCGAGACCGTGCTGGTGGTGGACGATGAGCCCTCCATCCAGGTGGTCCGCTCCATCCTGGTGCGGCTGGGCTACCAGGTGCTGGAGGCGGAGGGCGGGGCGCAGGCGCTGGAGCTGGTGGAGCAGACGGGCGGCCGGGTGGACGCGCTGCTCTCCGACGTGGTGATGCCCGGGATGCGGGGGGCGGAGCTGGGCCGCGCCTTCCGGGCCCGCTGGCCGGGCCGGCCGGTGCTGCTCATGAGCGGCTACGCGGAGGGGCTGGAGGACGCCATGGCCGGGGCCGACGCCTTCGTGATGAAGCCGCTCACCTTCGACGCCCCGGCGCGCGCCTGCGCGCCGCGCTCGACCAGGGCCAGGGCCGCCGCCGGCCGCAGACCCCCGGTCGCTGGGGCCGCTCGGGCGGTGACCCGGCCTGGCGGGCCGCCTTCCCGTGACGGCTCGGCTGGGCGCGCCGGCTTGGTCCCGCCGCACGGCGTGGCCCGTGCCGTGGCCCGGGCCGTGACGGGGGCCGCTAGCGGGAGCCGGCCGGGCGAGTGGCGGGAGCGCCGGGCGCGGGCCCTCGCGCGTCGGCTGTGGGCGCCGGCGCAGCGGGCGCAGGGCGCGGCCTCGGCCGGCGCCACGCCGGGCGGGCCGCGCGGCGTGCGGGCGCGCCGGCGGGTGAGGCGGCGCCGGGCCGCAGGTCGTCGGGCGGGCGCGCCGGGTCGATGCGCAGCCCCGGCGCGCGCGGATCCGGCACGCGGGCCGCGTCGGCGAAGCGGGCCGCGGCGTGGGTGGCCACCTGGAAGCGGGTCTCGGTGGCCAGGATGATGATCTTGCCGATCTCGTCGCGGGTCACCCCACCGCGGCGGCAGACCAGCGGCAGGATCCACTTGGGGTCGGCCTTCTTCTCGCGGCCGATGGTGAGCCGGAACCACATGGCGTCGCTGGGCGGGCCGGCGCGGGGCGGGCGGGGGCCGCGGGGCGCCTCGCGGGCGGCCCGGGCCGTCTCGGGAGCTCCTCGGCGGCCGGCAGCGCCGCGCGGTGGCGGCGCACCAGCGCCAGGGCCAGCGCCACCGGGTCGCGCCCCTCGAGCAGCCCGACCGCCACCTCGGCCTGCAGGCGGGCGTCGTCCTTCTTGCGGATCTCCTCGGCGCTGGGGACCGGGGCCCACTCGGCCGTCACCCCCGCCTCCCGCAGCATCCGCTCCAGCTTGTAGCGCTCGGCCGGCGCGCACAGCAGCACCGCCTGCCCCTTCTTGCCGGCGCGGCCGGTGCGGCCGCTGCGGTGCTGCAGGGCCTGGGCGTCGCCCGGCAGGTCGGCGTGCAGCACCATGACCAGGGCGCGTCGCGCTCGCGCTGCGCCACCAGGTGGGCCGTAGTCGACGTCGGCGTGGCTCGCGGGCCGGCGTACGGCCACCGCCGGCTCGCGGGTGTACTGGCGCGCCAGGTCGGTGATGGGCTTCGGCAGGTGGCCGAGAAGAGGGATGGTGCGCTGCTCCGGCGGCGAGGCCGAGAGGATGGCCTCCAGCTCTCGCGGAAGCCCATGTCGAGCATCTCGTCGGCCTCGTCGAGCACCAGGGCGCCCAGCCCCGAGAGGTCGAGGGCGCCGCGCTCGATGTGGTCCACCAGGCGGCCCGGCGTGCCCACCACCACGTGCACGCCGATGGCCAGGGCCCGGGCCTCGCGCCGCGGGTCGAGCCCGCCCACGCAGGCCAGCACCACGCCGCCGGCCGGGCCGAGCAGCCACCCCAGCTCGCGCTGGACCTGCACCGCCAGCTCGCGGGTGGGGGGCGATGCCGACCAGGCCGAGCGGCGGGCCGGCCTTGCCGAAGGTGGGCGCCTCGCCGAGCAGCGACTCGGCCAGGCACAGGCCGAAGGCCACGGTCTTGCCGGACCCGGTGCGCGAGGAGACCAGCAGGTCCTTGCCGGCCAGCGCGGGGTCGAGCACGGCCGCCTGCACCGGGGTGGGCTCGGCGTAGCCCTGGGCGGCCAGGGCGCGCTGCAAGGCGGGGGGGCGGGCAGGTCGGCGAAGGTCTTGGCGGGCGCGTCGGCGTTCACGGGGCGGGTCATAGCAGGGGGGGCAGGGGAAGCCCACCCTCGACCCCCGCCCCGCTCGCCTGAGCATGCGGACCTCGTGGCCCACGACCCGCACGCCTCCTGCGCTTCCCCGAGTACCGCGCTCACCGCCGGCATGGCCCCGGCCTTCTGGCCACCCCCGAATCAGAGCGCGGTGCCTGGCTGGCAGGTCTACGGGCTCACCGGCGACCTGGCGCTGGGCCTGCGGGCTTGGCCGAGGCCGTCCCCTTCCTGGTTCTCACCCTGGTGGGCGGGTGG
>JADKIR010000003.1 GCA_016722655.1 Cytophagaceae bacterium | reverse complement strand
GTATTTACGAATAAAATTCAGCACCAAAGTCGAATTTACAGTCTGATTTACAAGAAAGCGAATAGAATAACACACTGAGCTTTGAAGGAAGTACAGTTTGTATCCTAGTACTAGGCACTGGAAACAGATTATGACGGGAATATAAGCCAATCTATCCGACCGGCAATCAAAGAAAATAAAAGAGACTGGAAAATAATTGAAGAAGAAAATGTGAAGAAAATTCACTACTTTTAGGTAATGACACTCCAAAAACATCCAATAAGCCAAAAGAGGCTATAAAATCTACGGTACTTGTAAACCAGTTAAATTGAACTACCTTAAAAAAAAGTATTTTCGTCTATTATGAATTGTATTTTCATAAAAGCAGAATTTAAAAGATTCAGCACCAGACCAGGATTCATAATTTTATATTTTTAAAAATTAATGGCCGAAACATAAATAAATATTTTTTTGGTCGATTTTATTTGTAACTTTACAACATCAAACAAAAATACGACAATTAAAGTTCAAATTCCAAACTGAAACATTAGAATCAACTTTCAAGCAGATTTAGGCAAATGAAGGAAACATTTGCGGTAGAATTCCGGGGACAAGCAACAACCGGGAAATACGGTATACACCGGAAGGTACTGGCAGATTATGGAGGTTTATAAAGAACCCGGAGATAGGTGCCGGACTGGAATAATTACTAATCTGACTGTGATTGCCAAATATCAGGGATTCAGAGAGGCGATAACTTGATTTTGACAACGAAACAGACGCAAACAATTTTCCAAACAACTAACCTGATTATCTATGAGTAAGTCACAAGTCAGTTCATTAATTAGAGCTTTTAAGATTGATTATAATAATCTTAGTTTTAATATTTGGCCTTTGGTGGCTTAATAATAAAATTGCATCATAATTTAACAAAACAATCAATAATGGAAAATCAAAGCGATTCAAAATTTATAGAAATTGCCAAAAAACTGGATAATAATGTTTTATCTGTTATTGGTAGCGATAAAATTCAAGGATTTCAAAAAGCATATTTGGTAGCCGATGCCATAAGCCAATTAAGCGAATTACTAACTCCAGAGTATATGCAGCCAATAATGGCACTGCAAGGCAACAGGCTTGGATTTAAAACTGACAAAGACCTTGTAAAACAGCAAGGAGGTGGATATTCAAAAGGCCCGGGCTATCCAGAGCCAGTAGTTAAAAATTGTTTAATTGAAGCCGTTTTGATGGGATTACAACCTGTAAATAATCAATTCAATATTATTGGTGGAAATATGTATCCAACAAAAGAAGGTGCGGATATTTACTTAATAATTTCAAAGGTCTTTCTTATAATCTTGTATGTTCCTTGCCACGGATTAATCCAAATAATACATCAGCTGCGGTTGATGTAAAAATATCATGGATCTTAAACGGAGAAACAAAGGAGGAAACAATTCCAATACCGATAAAAATGGATTTCTATACTTCAGTAGATACAATTATAGGTAAGGCAACAGGAAAAGGCCGGGCATGGTTATTGAGCCGGATTTCGGGCATGGATTGTCGAACTTGATGCATCAGAAATTGAGCAAAAGTTAAAAATTGCCTCCACTAAAGAAGAAGTAAATATACTTTGGAAACAACTATCGGAAAATCAACAATCTGATTTTGAAATTATGTTTAACGAAAAAGAAAAAGAATTATAAAATGGACTTTTCAAACTTCATATTCAGAAGCCATTACCAAGGCGATTTAGTAACCGTTCCACGTCCACTTTCTGAAAGTACAATTTCAGAACTTGAATCATTCAGAGAAAGAAATTTAGGTATCGGAAAGCCATTGACAGAAAAACAAGCTGAAAAACTTATTGAACTTGAATACAAGTTTTTGAAGTCAACAAAATTTGAACTTTCTACAACGGCACAAAAACTTTTGACAAAAATATATTTGCTCAAAAAAATTTAACCGTGATTTTAGACTTGAAAATAAATACTTTGACAAAGGTATTTTAGTTGAAAAAGAAAGCGGTACTTTGAGTGAATTATTGAATATTAGGCTTGTTTCAGATCAACAGGAAAAACAAAATGATTGGGTACGTGGCAAAAGAGATATTAAGTCTGAAAAAGTGATTATTGACATTAAATCGACTTGGGATTTTAATACATTTGGTCAACATCTTATCGAATCAAATGAAGAGTTCTATTTTCGCCAGCTGGATAATTACATGGAACTTTGGGGAATAAATGAGGCACTGTTGGCTTATGTATTGGTAGATACCCCAATTCATTTGATTAACCAGGAAGTTACCAATAAGAATTATAAAATGCAGTTCCTTGACAATGCCGAAATATTCCGGATTCCAGAATTACAGAAGTCAAGAGAATTATCATTGACCATATTTTTACAAGAAAAGCACTCGAAGAATATTGCACACAGTCGGCCAGTATTCATATCGAGTGGTTTATTGACTTTGTTGAAATTCCTATTCAGGACAGGGTGCATTTGGTGCCTCATTCATTTGATTCTGAAAGAATAAAGCAAAGGAATGAATGTTTGCGATTAGGCCAAATTTTTAAACAAACATAAAAGCAGTTAACAACATTAATTTTTCAATTTAAATAATCATGGACGTTTTAAGGTTGCCAATACGGATAAAAGCAAAAGACAAGGTAATGAAGTTTGATGTAGTTTTAAATCCAATATTCTTTTCTTTTTATAAAGGATTTGAAGTAAAAGTAATTGAAGGACCATTGTCCGGAAGTATATTTTGCTAAAATATCAGATTTTGAATACAATTTATATGGTAAATTTCAAATATGGATATTATGGAAATTTTATTGGATTAGGAATGTTTTTTTGGAGACATATAAGATATTATTACCCTTATCAGGTAAAAATGTTTTTCAAAAGAAATAAAAATAAAGGCAAAGGTTTAGAATGTGGGGACGATTTGCCATTTTAAAGTTATCACTTGTAGTAAGTTTGATATAGCAAAAAAAGCCCGGAGTTTTCCAGGCTTTTTCTTAAATTTTAATAATGGAAATGGCTTTTTTAATTTCGCCGCACCAATACCTTTGTAGCTATTCGGCTTGATTGCGTGCCGGTTGGAGTTACAACAATTCGATAACATTGATAACCTGGAAGGGGCAACAGCAAATGAGGCAACCTGGGTACTGACATCAGTAAGTGTAAATGCAGTTCCAATAGTTCCAGACCAATTTAACCCATCTATTGATCCCTTGTAATGCCACAGTTCTGGAGGAGTTCCGGTTTACTTTCGTAAATAAGGACTGAAAAGTAACATGAAGATTTGCACCTGGACTACCGCATATTGATATTTAGCTGGTATTCGTTACCGTATCAGTTGCAGCATGAGTTGGAGTTGACAAAGCATTACCAACTTTTACATAAGTAATTACAGGGCCGGTAGGAGCTTGAGCATAAACGGAAACCGGAGGCAGAGCGAAAAAGGCAAATAAGCCAAAAATCAAGGATAAAATAAGTTTTTTCATTGCAATAAAAATTAAATTGAAAATAATTTTGAAAAATTTCAGTACAATTTTAAGTGAAAAATAGTAAATTTCAATAAAAAATAATTAAAATATGCAAAAGTTGTATATAGGAGTTGATCCAGATATTGATAAATCCGGTGTATGTTTATATTATTCAAAAACAAATTTTGAGCTTTTAAACTTAAAGTTTTTTGAGTTATTTGATAAACTATATTTTTAAAAGATTGTGAAACTCTGGATATTGAAGTAGTTATTGAGGCCGGATGGCTTAATAAATCAAATTGGCATAAAGTAACAAATGGAAGTGCAGCAATAAACGCTAATATCGGATTAAGAACAGGAGCCAATCACGAAGTTGGCAGAAAGATAGTTGAAATGTGCCAATACTTAGGATTAAAGCACCATTTGATAAAACCAACTAAATCAAAAGTGAATGCAGAAACCTTTAAAGCTATTACAAAATATCAAGGTAGAACTAATTCCGAAATGCGTGACTCATGTTTACTTGTGTATGGGAGATAAAATAATTTGAAAAATAAGTTAAAATATTTTTTATATCAAAATAACCTGCTATATTTGTTCATCAAACAATCAGAAATAAACATTTACGACAATGACAAAAACAGAATTTTTAAATAGCCAATTATCAATTGTTAAGGTTAATAACAAAAAAGTTTTTAACAAAGCAAAAAACGCTTATGTTCTTTTTGAATGGAAAGTATCTTTCTGTTAATGGTTTTGGACTTGTTTCTTTGAGAAGAAAAAGACGGATTTGTTTTACCTTACAACCTATTGGCAGAACTGGTGCATTAAAGTCAATTATTAAAGGTGGTGGATTTACTGATTATTCAAAAATGGCTTTTATAAAATAATCATGAAAAAGCAACACAAAAAGATTTTAATAGCAATTTTGGTAATAGTAGTTTATCAGTTGCTAAATTTGGATGAAATTAATCAGATATTGATTTTTCATCAGTAAGGTATTTTCCCGAAATAAAACATTAAAGACTAAATAAATTGTAAACATCTAAACAAAAAGTAGAAGAACAAGTTATTTTAATGGGAATGGTTTAGAACTCCGGTTTATTCTCGGAGTTACTTTTGAAAAAAAATGTCATAGTTTTTATAGGTTAGGGTTTAATTTAAAAGCACTCTTTTTAAGGGTGTTTTTTTTATTTACAAAGTTTTCATAATTTTACACCCGACCGAATAGGTAAATCAATCGGTTAATTAAATCATTTTTAATTAACAAATCAAAATTATGGGTACTGAGATATTAAAAAATCAAAAATTTAACTGCTTAACTTGTGGCGTTGAATTCCAAAGTACTAAAAACTGCAAAACAAGAACACCAAAATACTGCAAAAAAGAATGCTATGCAAAATCCTTAATTAAGGAAAAGCCGATAAAGGTTAAGAAAAGTTTAAAAGGAATTTTATTGACCGAAAAACATAAACTTGCATTAAGCCAGGGGCGTAAAAACTCAGAAAAATGTAAAGGAAAAAATCTTTATAACTGGAAAGGAGGAAAGGAAACTGAATCAATAAGAATGAAAGAATCCTTTTATAAAAGAAAATTGGGGCTAAAATTAAAAATGCCAATATTTTTTTTAAAAAATGCTTTAAAATTTCAAAATAATAATTGTTTCTTTTGCGAAGCTGATTTAACTAATTATAAAGCTATTGAACATTTAACTCCAGTTTCAAAACTTGGAGACAATCAAACTTACAATTTAGTTTATTCTTGCAAAAGTTGTAATTCACAAAAAAGGCAAAATACTTTAGAAGAGTTTGCCATTAAAAAAAACAGATTCGATTGGTTAGATAAATTTGATTATATATATGCAAACTCAATTAGTTAAAGTAAAAGATTTAAAAAACAATTCCGGACAAATTGAAGGATTGCCAAAAAATCCAAGAATTTTGAAAGATGATAAGTTTATTAAATTAAAAAAATCATTACAAGACGATCCTGAAATGTTGCAACTTCGGGAAGTTATAGCCTACGATAATAACGGTGAATTAGTCGTTATTTGTGGAAATATGAGATTAAGAGCTTTGAAAGAACTTGGAGTAAAAGAAGTACCGACCAAAATACTTCCAAAAGAAACAAGCGTTGATAAGCTGAGAGCTTACACGATAAAGGATAATGTTGCTTTTGGTGAGCATTCCTGGGATGACCTCGCGAACGAATGGGATGCGGAAAAGTTGGAAGAGTGGGGACTGGATTTGCCCGGTTTTGATGTAAATAATGAAACCGAACACAAAGACCTTTCAGGAGATTTAAAAGAAACTTTTGAGGTTATCATATCTTGTAATGACGAAACACACCAAGAGCAAGTGTACAATAAAATGATTGCGGATGGTTTTAATGTTAGGGTATTAACTTTGTAATTATGGAATTTGAAATAATAAAAAAGACAGAACCAAAAGAAACTTTTAGAGTTTCAAGTGTATTAAATGCCTTTGATTTATCTATTGATAAAGTTTGTGAAAAATTCAAGGGTAATATTCAAATCGAAGACAAAGATTGGAATGTAGGTTTAATCGTTGGTAGTTCAGGTAGTGGAAAATCTACAATAGCAAAAGAACTTTTTAAGGATGGTTATATTTTTGAGCAGAACTATTCAGAAAGTAGTGTTATTGATGATATGCCAAAAGAAAAAAGCGTAAAGGAAATTACAAAAGCATTTACAAGTGTTGGTTTTGCCAGTCCTCCAAGTTGGCTCAAACCTTATTCAGTCTTAAGTAATGGAGAAAAAATGCGATGTGATTTAGCGAAGTCAATATTAGAAGAAAAAGAAATAGTTGTTTTTGATGAGTTCACAAGTGTAGTTAATCGTGAGGTTGCAAAGACTGGCTCATTTGCTATTCAGAAAGCAATACGCAAAATGAATAAAAAGTTTATTGCGGTCGCTTGTCATTCAGATATAATTGAATGGTTGGAACCTGATTGGATTTACAATACTGATGAACAGAGGTTTTTTTTTGTCCAAACGAATACAAACGACCACAAATCAAACTTGAAATATTCAGGAACACAAACAATAAGGATGAAGTTTGGAAACCCTTTAAAAAGTATCATTATTTAGATGAA
>JADKIR010000002.1 GCA_016722655.1 Cytophagaceae bacterium | reverse complement strand
GCCGGACCAATGATCTTAATGGTTTCGTCGGTTTTAATAACCTTTTCAGCAATATCCTTACCAAGTGCCTTCCTTTTTGTTTTTGAGCATGTAACTACTCCCCTCGCGCCTTATGTATCCCGTATTTATCGTTTCTTCCACGATAACCATATTTTTAATTCTTTCATAAAATTTATCGTTTAAAAATTAAATTTCGTTTTCTTCTTGTTTTTCTTCCAAATCATTTCCCTGACTTTCATCAGCAATTTCAATTTCAGTTTCTTTTGTCTTTTTTGACTTTTCTTTTTTAGTCGAAATTGATTCCTGAACAATGACTTCTTCTTTTTCGGCTTTAATTTCTCTAGGTCATTCCTGTGGACTTTCATAAACTTTTGTTGTCATTAATCCACGTCTGATTAGTTTTGAATGTTTCAGGTTGAACATTTTTCAAAACCTTTTTGGTAACTATAAATTCTTTTCCATTTTATTTATTAAGTTTTTGATACAAATTCTTTGAAATTGGCCTTAATGTATGTTCGGCAATATATCCTCCTCTATACACAAATATAGTATTTTTTTATCAGTTCCCAGGTATTTTCCTGCCCAATTCAACTCCCGGCCATGACTGAATTTCCTTTTTGTAAAAATTTGCCATATCTTGAAATGCAAAACTGCTGGCTTGTTTTCATTTTTGTTCCGGCATAATAATAGTATTCAATACCAAGATCATTGCTTATCTTTAATTGATAAGTCTGTGTCATTTGTATAATGAATCAAGTCGTAATTTGTTCTACATATTTGGTTGTAATATTTGCCTTTGAAAAATAATCTTTTAAGTATGCCCGAAGTTCTTTTTTTGTGATTCCGGTCATATTTAAATCATAGATTTTGTCAACGATTTTATTACTCACAATTTGACTTATTCCGGCACCTGTTAGAGATTCTTTCAAATAAAGTATTGATTCTTTATATATTTCACGGTATAATTCTTTTTGTATGCCGAACTTAAAGCCGAAAAATACTCATTTGCGATTGCAACTATTTCTTTATACTTCCCGGTTAATAAAGTCAAATATCCATCGGCAATAGCTCCGTTTTGAATAGTCTTTGCAAGTTCATCACGGAATTTATTAATTACTTTATTTCTTTCAAGTCTGGAAGTTAAATCTAAGTCAGAACTCAAAGTATCAATAAAATCTAAAATAGAATTTTGAATTTCTTTTGAAACTTTTAGATTGAAATTTTCAACAAAGCAAATACTAAAACCTTCAAGTTTGGCATCTATTTCGTCTAATATTTTCAAATCTTGTTCATCCGTATTATATCACTTCAACTACTGGCAACGTTGGCATTTGTGGCCTTTGAGATATTAATTCATTGGCATATTTTACAAGAATATTCCATTTTTCAACCGCCTCCATATTTTTCCCATTTCATTTCTTCTCTTATAGCCCGATCAATAAACGCTTTAAAATTGGCTCCAATAATGCAATAAGTTTCAGAAAGTCCATTTGTAGAAGTTCCAGCACCGCCACCAAACAAGCTAATAACATCCGAAACGCCTTATCCCTAAAGTCGGATTTAAACTTATTTCATCAATAATATTTTTTGTTTCTTTGAGCTTGTCACCAAAAACCAACTTGCAATATTTCAATTCTAAAGACTTTACAATTTCGGCACCTTATCTCGAATCTTTAGCGTTTTTTATTTCAGCTAAACCATTTCAGATGACATTACACCAAATGAAATTGGAATAGTTATTTCCGGTATTCTTACAAATTTTTGATTTTCAGCATTTATACCAAATAATTGAGCGTCAATAAACTTATAAATAGGAATCAGAATATTTTCAATCAAATGCCTACCTTCTGAATATATCCTTTGAGAAAATTCAAGTCTATTATATTGTTTTGAAAGACCTGATTCCGCTGAATTTAAATCTTTTTTACGCAATATTCCAAAATCAATTGCATCATAAGCATCGTCAATATGATTATAATATGCCTTTGTCAATTCCTGAACAGCTGCAATATTTCTTGGTATAAAACCACCTGGAGAATTGAAAGGGAATTTGGCTTGATCTTTAAGAAAATTATCCCCTAGAGGTATCAATCAATAATACATCAAGATTGCCCCATGATAAAGTCCCGTGACCGTCACAAGTTTTACATTTGGCATTAGGGCTCTCTAAAGTAGGTATTGTTTTTCTGCCATTGCAAGTAGGGCATTTTTTAGGGGACATTTGCCATTCAAGCGTATGTACATGATGATTCAGCTCAATTTCAATATCTGAACTTCTGGATATAGCCTTTTTAAAGTCAGGCAAAGAATCAGATAGTAAAGATTTAAATAAAACATTTTCACTTGAATCAGTCTTTTCAATATGTCGGCCTAATTTTAAAGCCGGCATTACACCGCAATAATGCTGAATCGGCCCTGTAACTTGCAATTTTTCACGATTGCCTAAAGTCGAATGATTTACTATCCAATATGATATTTCATCGATAAAAAAGTAGTTTGTTTCATCCTGAGATAAAATTTGTCTTAAAACACAATATTTGTTTTTAACAAAATATAAAACATCAGATTCTAAAAAAATCTTTGGGTATGGTTTGTAGCTATCTGTTTGTGTTTGTGGCGGATTTGTGTCTAAAACGGCAATTACTGAATTTGGAGTTTTTGCATAAGCATTTACCCCAATTGTAAAAAGCCAATTCACCAAGCTATTTGATCCGTTGAAATTATTTTCGCAATAGTCTCTTAATAAATTAATTCCAGAATCATCAAGTGGATAATTAACTAAAAAATCCTCTGATTGTTCAACCTTGATAAGCTTGTCAAGAATCCGCTCAAGTGACCTTTAACCGGATTCTTAAACACTGACTTACGATATTCTTTGTCTTTCTTTGCCTCTTTTGGCCTTTCCAAATTTAAAAGCTGGATAATCATCACCAAAAGTTTCATTAACTTATTTGCTATTTTAACAGATTCATCATAAAACGAATGTTTCAATTGATTTTCTTCTAAAATCAACTTTAATTTTTCCTGAATATCTGTTATCGTTAACATCGGATTTTTAAATCAAATTAAGAAAGAAAAAATTATCAAGCTGGCTTAGTTACAATTTCCATGCAATATTCACCAACAACACAAGCACTTGATATTGCCAAAACGCGGAATTTTCTTTTTGTGTTGGCCGGTTGAGCATTTACAGTTACAATACCGGTATTTTCATCAATCAAAGTTCCAGTAGGCAACCCACCACCACAATCTACATGAAGTTCCCATTTCAAACAGTTAGTTTGTCCTGTAACATTGAAATCAAGTGTAGTTGTCAAAGTTCCGGCTGCAACTGCCGTAAATACATTACAAGGACTCCCGCAAGTATCTTTTGCAAGTTTTAATGCATCCAAAGTAGGATCTGTAATTGTCAACTTAGTAAATCCTTCCCAATTTACTTGCATCTACATTACCATAAGGCACTGGCTCACCATCGCCCAAATAACGGAAAGAAAAACCACCGTTAATAATATCTGCAGAATTGCCGGTTATCTCATGTCCGATCCCAAACCATGTTACTTTTTACCTATAACCAAATGTACTTTACTTTCAGTCCAATACACAACGTCATAATTTACAAGGTTCTGACGTAACCAGTTTCATCCACTTTACCGTTTGAGTTGAATAAAAATATTCATACACAAACTCAAATACGTTATTTACTTCTCCGGTTGGCTGTGGGTCGTTTTGTAACCCATATGTTACCGAAGCCATCTTTTCTCTGGCTTTGATTTTTACCGTTTAAATGCCCATTTGGGAAATAATACCTTACCAGATAGTTGTAAAGCTCTCTAATAATGTCAATGACATCATCTGCATGTGTAGTTCCATCTGAAATCAACGCTTCGGTAACATCTTCGGCCTCTAATTCGCCTTTTTCAACCAATGCAAGTGCTATGATGTTGCTTTTTCGCTCTCAGGAGCTTATAAAGTTTTCAAAACACTGTACATTTTGTGAGCAGTTCCAAATGAGATTAATTCCGCTAATGTTCATGTTCTTTTCGTTTAAATTTAAAAATATAGTTTTTTTGCCGAAAAACTCAAATTAATTACAACCAAATTCGCCTGTCAATATGGTAACAGTACCTATATTTTCTGTTGGCGTTGTTGTCGTCGTGCCATTCCATACATAACCTCCAGCCGGATATGAATCTCCTGCCTTTGAAAGTGATTGATTAACTATGTTAATTACAGTTGTCGTTTGTTTTACCGTCCCATCAGAACACCTTACAATATTATAGTATAAAGTTGTTGCTGGACATCCAGTTTCGCCAACCAATATAGAAACTTCCCCTCTAAAGTTTGGTGCTGTTGTTTGTGTCGTTCCATTCCAACGGTGCAAGCCGTGTATTGGGTAGCAACTTCTGATTAGCAACCGTTAATACGGTAGTTGTTTGATAAACGTTACCATCAACGCATGAAACAATATTGTAGAATGTTGTTGGCTCAACTGGCGGTTCTTCACAATTAGGCAAATTGCCACCGCAATAAATACAATCTTCTTGTGCTAATACACCTTTGGCGATAACGCCACCGTCACCATCGTACACCTCACGATAGAAATCTTTTTCAGAACATATAAGCCGGCCTGTTAATTCACCGCTTGGTTTATCGCTTGCATCAATTACGCAATCTGATGAAATCCTACCCACATAAGCACTACATGACTTACTAACACAAGATGGAGTGTTTATTTCACACCAAATTTCAGTGGCATAAACCAATGGATCACCAACTGGTATTAAGGCTAATCCACCGTTAATTATTCCGTCACCAATTTGTCCGGTGCTATCATGCAAAGTGACTTCGACACCATCCAACAACAAATCAGCACCTACCAACACTTAAGAAGATCCTACTATACAAAACTCTGATATTTTAGGCATTTTACACTTTCCCATTTTTTAAAAATATTATACGCAACTTGATTCAGTACCTCCAAAGAGATAGCAATGTTCTTGCACTACAATCCTGCAACCTTTTGACCATACTTACATTAAATACCTCTTTATGCAAGTCGGTATCAAGACAAATAAATGCACCTGTCAAAGTTCCTTCTGGTAATATTCCACTTGCATCAATGCAACCAACTTCACCGCTTACATATTCACCAAACTACATATTCACAACTTTGTACATTGCAATTATTTGTGTCAACAAAACAGTATATTACATTACCTGTTTCGAGTGGTGAATCTAATTTTATCAAACATTTTGCATCTTTTACATATCCAAATTCACCTGTATTTAAGTAAATTTTTAAACCATTTGGAAGTTCAGTTGCATCAATTAATACATAATTACTACCGTTGTAAATGCCGTTTAGGAAGTCTGGTTGATGACAAACGAAATCAGAATCTTCAACATTTATTTCAGTGTAAACAAATTTCATTAAATCATTTGGTTCACCTAAAATAGCAAATTGAAAAGTTTCATTGAATTGAACTTGAAAACTTCCTGATTCGTAACTAACCCAAACAAACGATTCATCTGGCTTTACATTTCTTACCCATGCAGTTTCCCCCGGTGAAAATATGCCAAAATCAACAGCCATCAATAATTCATCACTAACTTGAATTATTTTGTTTTGATCTCCTGCAATCGTGTAATAAGTCCCTGAATTAGTAGGTAATTTTATTGGGGTAGTATCCGTTATTTTTTTAAGCTCAATAAATGGTGAATCTGAAATCAAATAAAACTTGTAACCGTTGTAAGTTGACCAATTGAAATTAGGGATACCACTAATAACCGAATAAGTAGCAACCCTGATATTTACCGGAATCTGACCAAACTTTTCATTAATATTAGCGTTGATGTATAATCTTCATTTATTTCTAAAATGAAATCTTCATCTATTCTGTTTGATAACTTGATAAAATCAAAATGAATCATTTAAAACAAAGTTTTTTTGATTTGCGATTTGCCTGAATTGGTATTTTAAATAATTTAACAAAAATATTTAAATATATTTTTTATTTAGAAAAATAGTAGTAAATTTGTGTCATAAGAAAAGTTAAACAATAATTTATAATGGAAGAACTGGAATTTAAAGGAACGAAAGAAAATTTTGATTTAAATCAAAAAGACTTATGGATAGATGAAAACATCGACCGATTAAGTGAAGAATTTGAAGAGTATTGGTCTAGTGAGATTCTTTATTCTGGAAGCGTTTGGGATATAGACAAAGATGCTGTTAGGGAAGAATTTTTTGACGAAAAATATTCAGAAAGTATAGCCATCGAAAAAGCACTAAACTAACCATCAATCAAAATGACAGCGAAAGAAAAAGCATTTGAGATATTTGACAAATACCAATTTGCAAGTATTTATTTCACAGACAAATCAGAAGGTAGTTATAAAAATGCAAAAGCATGTTCTAAAATTTGTGTAGATATTATTCTAAATGAATATAATTGCTTGATACAAACAAAAGCACATGAAAATTATTGAAATGCAGTAAAACAAGAAATAGAAAAATTATGAAAGATTTATCATTACTTCCAAACAAAGAAGGTTTTGAATTTATTGCTGTATTAAAAAAATGGAAATATTGTAAAATCAAAGGTAATTAAAGACGAAAACGGGTTGCATAGGTTTCCTGAGTTTAGTAACTCGATAGGATGGTTAGATTTAAAAATTAAAGCCTTTAGGAACAAAAAAACGGGGTCTATTGATTGGAGGGGTAATCACGAACTTGCCACAATTTACGGAGATAATTATTATTTAAAGCAACCTGATTTATATGAGCCAATTTATGATAATATTTAATTATGCTGTGGTATTACGGAATTTCCGAATAACCACTTTCTTAGCACTTGCATACAACAATTGTATTTACGAATAAAATTGCATCAAAAAATGAATTTACAGTCTGATTATAAGAAAGTTAACAGAATAACAATTGGCTTTAATAAAGTACAGTTTGAATCTTTACAAAAATTGAAACAGTATGACGTAAATATAAGTCAATTCATTCGAATTGCAATCAAAGAAAAAATAAAAAGAGACTGGAAAATAATTAAAGAAGAAAAAAATAAAGAAAAATTACCATTTTGAAAATGACACTCCAAAAAACATTCAATAAGCCAAAAGAGGCTATAAAATTTTACGAAAGTTTAAAACCATACATTGGAACTACCTTAAAAAGTATTTTCGGCTGTTATGTGAATTGTATTTTCATAAAAGCAGAATTAAAAGATTCAGCACCAGACCAGGATTACAATTATATTTTAAAAATGTTTAAATAAAAATATAAATAGATATTTTTTTATTCGGATTTTATTTGTAACTTTACAACATCAAACAAAAAAAACAATGACAATTAAAGTTCAAATTCCAACCGAAACATTAGAATCAATTCAAAGCCAGATTGCAAATGAAGAAACATTTGCGGTAGAATTCGAGGATACAACAACCGGAAATTATGTTATAATTGAAGGAACTGCAGATTATGAAGGTTACAAAGAACCGGAGACAGGTGCCGGAATTGAAATAATTACCAATCTGATTGTGATTGTAAATATCACAGATTCAGAAGGTGATAAAATTGATTTTGACAATGAAACAGAAGCAACAATTTTCAAACAACTAACCGATTATCTCTATGAGTAAGTCACAATTAAGCTCATTAATCGAGCTTTTAATATCAATTATAATAATCTTAGTTTTAATATTGGCCTTTGGTGGCTTAATAATAAAAATTGTATCATAATTTAACAAAATAACCAAAAATGGAAAATCAAAGCGATTCAAAATTTATAGAAATTGCCAAAAAACTGGATAGTAATGTTTTATCAGTTATCGGAAGCGATAAAATACAAGGTTTTCAAAAAGCATATTTGGTAGCCGATGCCATAAGCCAATTAAGCGAATTACTAACTCCAGAGTATATGCAGCCAATAATGGCACTGCAAGGCAACAGGCTTGGATTTAAAACTGACAAAGACCTTGTAAAACAGCAAGGAGGTGGATATTCAAAAGGCCCGGGCTATCCAGAGCCAGTAGTTAAAAATTGTTTAATTGAAGCCGTTTTGATGGGATTACAACCTGTAAATAATCAATTCAATATTATTGGTGGAAATATGTATCCAACAAAAGAAGGGTGCGGATATTTACTTAATAATTTCAAAGGGCTTTCTTATAATCTTGTATGTTCATTGCCACGGATTAATCCAAATAATACATCAGCTGCGGTTGATGTAAAAATATCATGGATCTTAAACGGAGAAACAAAGGAGGAAACAATTCCAATACCGATAAAAATGGATTCCTATACTTCAGTAGATGCAATTATAGGTAAGGCAACAAGGAAAGGCCGGGCATGGTTATTAAGCCGGATTTCGGGCATGGAAATTACAGATGGTGATATTCAGGATGTTGGATTTATTGAAGTAAAGCAACCTCAAACAATTGTCGAACTTGATGCATCAGAAATTGAGCAAAAGTTAAAAATTGCCTCTAAAGAAGAAGTAAATATACTTTGGAAACAACTATCGGAAAATCAACAATCTGATTTTGAAATTATGTTTAACGAAAAAGAAAAAGAATTATAAAATGGACTTTTCAAACTTCATATTCAGAAGCCTACTACAAGGCGATTTAGTAACCGTTCCACGTCCACTTTCTGAAAGTACAATTTCAGAACTTGAATCATTCAGAGAAAGAAATTTAGGTATCGGAAAACCATTAACCGAAAAACAATCTGAAAAACTTATTGAACTTGAATATAAATTTTTGAAGTCAACAAAGTTTGAGCTTTCAACAACGGCACAAAAACTTTTGACAAAAATATATTTTGCTCAAAAATTTAACCGTGATTTTAGACTTGAAAATAAATACTTTGACAAAGGTATTTTAGTTGAAAAAGAAAGCCGGGATACTTTGAGTGAATTATTGAATATCAGGCTTGTTTCAGATTCACAGGAAAAACAAAATGATTGGGTACGTGGCAAAAGAGACATTAAGTCTGAAAAAGTGATTATTGACATTAAATCAACTTGGGATTTTAATACATTTGGTCAACATCTTATCGAATCAAATGAAGAGTTCTATTTTCGCCAGTTGGATAATTACATGGAACTTTGGGGAATAAATGAGGCACTATTGGCTTATGTTTTGACAGATACCCCAATTCATTTGATTAACCAGGAGGTTACCAATAAGAATTATAAAATGCAGTTTCTTGACAATGCCGGAAATATTCCGGATTCCAGAATTACAGAAGTCAAGAAAATTATCAATGACCATATTTTTACAAGAAAAGCACTCGAAGAATATTGCACACAGTCGGCCAGTATTCATATCGAGTGGTTTATTGACTTTGTTGAAATTCCTATTCAGGACAGGGTGCATTTGGTGCCTCATTCATTTGATCCTGAAAGAATAAAGCAAAGGAATGAATGTTTGCGATTAGGCCGGGAATTTTTAAACAACATAAAAGCAGTTAACAACATTAATTTTTCAATTTAAATAATCATGGACGTTTTAAGGTTGCCAATACGGATAAAAGCAAAAGACAAGGTAATGAAGTTTGATGTAGTTTTAAATCCAATATTCTTTTCTTTTTATAAAGGATTTGAAGTAAAAGTAATTGAAGGACCATTGTCCGGAAGTATATTTTGCTGTAAAATATCAGATTTTGAATACAATTTATATGGTAAATTTCAAATATGGATATTATGGAAATTTTATTGGATTAGGAATGTTTTTTGGAGACATATAAGATATTATTACCCTTATCAGGTAAAAGTGTTTTTCAAAAGAAATAAAAATAAAGGCAAAGGTTTAGAATGTGGGGACGATTTGCCATTTTAAAAGTTATTAATTGTAGTAAGTTTGATATAGCAAAAAAGCCCGGAGTTTTCCAGGCTTTTTTCTTAAATTTTAATAATGGAAATGGCTTTTTTAATTTCGCCGTACCAATACCTTTGTAGATATTCGGCTTGATTGCGTGCCGGTTGGAGTTACAACAATTCGATAATATTGATAACTTGAAGGGGCAACAACAAATGAGGCAACCTGGGTACTGACATCAGTAAGTGTAAATGCAGTTCCAATAGTTCCAGACCAATTTAACCCATCTATTGATCCTTGTAATGCCACAGTTCCTGCAGGAGTTCCGGTTACTTTCGTAAATAAGGACTGAAAAGTAACATGAAGATTTGCACCTTGGACTACCGCATATTGATACTTAGCGGTTGTATTCGTTACCGTATCAGTTGCAGCATGGGTTGGAGTTGACAAAGCATTACCAACTTTTACATAGGTTATAACCGGTCCAGTTGGGGCTGATTGAGCAGAAACGGAAACCGGAGGCAGAGCGAAAAAGGCAAATAAGCCAAAAATTAAGGATAAAATAAGTTTTTTCATTGCAATAAAAATTAAATTGAAAAATAATTTTGAAAAATTTCAGTACAATTTTAAGTGAAAAATAGTAAATTTCAATAAAAAATAATTAAAATATGCAAAAGTTGTATATAGGAGTCGATCCAGATATTGAAAAAAATGGGGTGTGTTTATATTATTCAAAAACAAATTTTGAGCTTTTAAACTTAAAGTTTTTTGAGTTATTTGATAAACTATATTTGTTAAAAGATTGTGAAAATCTGGATATTGAAGTAGTTATTGAGGCCGGATGGCTTAATAAATCAAATTGGCACAAAGTAACAAATGGAAGTGCAGCAATTAACGCTAATATTGGATTAAGGACAGGAGCCAATCACGAAGCTGGAAGAAAGGTTGTTGAAATGTGCGAATACTTAGGATTAAAGCACCATTTGATAAAACCAACTAAATCAAAAGTGAATGCAGAAACCTTTAAAGCTATTACAAAATATCAAGGTAGAACTAATTCCGAAATGCGTGACTCATGTTTACTTGTGTATGGGAGATAAAAATAATTTGAAAAAATAAGTTAAAATATTTTTTTATATCAAAATAACCTGCTATATTTGTTCATCAAACAATCAGAAATAAACATTTACGACAATGACAAAAACAGAATTTTTAAATAGCCAATTATCAATTGTTAAGGTTAATAACAAAAAAGTTTTTAACAAAGCAAAAAACGCTTATGTTCTTTTGAATGGAAAGTATCTTTCTGTTAATGGTTTTGGACTTGTTTCTTTTGGAGAAGAAAAAGACGGATTTGTTTTACCTTACAATCCTATTGGCGGAACTGGTGCATTAAAGTCAATTATTAAAGGTGGTGGATTTACTGATTATTCAAAAATGGCTTTTATAAAATAATCATGAAAAAGCAACACAAAAGATTTTTAATAGCAATTTTGGTAATAGTAGTTTATCAGTTGCTAAATTTGGATGAAATTAATCAGATATTGATTTTTCATCAGTAAGGTATTTTCCCGAAATAAAACATTAAAGACTAAATAAATTGTAAACATCTAAACAAAAAAGTAGAAGAACAAGTTATTTTAATGGGAATGGTTTAGAACTCCGGGTTTATTCTCGGAGTTACTTTTAAAAAAAATGTCATAGTTTTTATAGGTTAGGGTTTAATTTAAAAGCACTCTTTTTAAGGGTGTTTTTTTTATTTACAAAGTTTTCATAATTTTACATCGACCGAAAGGTAAAGCAATCGGTTAATTAAATCATTTTTTAATTAACAAATCAAAATTATGGAAGAGGAAAACGAAGTTAAAGAAATTCCAAAGGTAGGAGACTTTAAATTTAAGGCAGGGAATCAGTATTGGAGGGTAAGGATAAGCCCAGGCAGGGCGAGAGAATACACTCCAGAACAATTAGCAGAAGGAGCAAACGAATATTTTGAATTTATAGAGCAAAATCCATTCAGAGAGCAAGATTTTAGAGGTAAAGATGCAAATGAGGTAAAAATTAATAGAATGCGACCTATGACCATTGAAGGCCTTTGTAATGCATTAGAAATAACTACACATACATTTTTCAATTACGAAAAGATTGACGCTTATTTTCATATCACTAAGCGTATTAGGCAAATTATCGAAGCTCAACAATTTGAAGGAGCTGCATCGGGTTTCCTAAATGCCAATATTATCGCTCGAAAACTTGGATTAGGTGATAAATCAGAATTAACTCACAACCTAGGAGCAACATTTGAAAGGGAACTTTTAGATTAATGAAAATCCAATATAAAAAAAGCTGGTTTAATCCTTTGTACTTTGTCATACTTGAATTGATGAAGCGAGGGGTAAACGAATTTTATATATATGGTGGAAAATCAAGCTCAAAAACTATCACAATAGGCCAGATAATAGCTCAATTGTGTATCGAGAATAATCAGAGTGCAATTTGTTTTAGAAAGGTAGGAGGAACGATAAAAACGACATTAAAAGGATCAATGAAGTTATCAATCAGCACATCCAGGTTGCAAAGCGGTTATCGCACTATGGACTTTTCATTTAAATCAATGTACAATAATGCAACAATTATATTAAAAGGTTTAGATGATGAAAACAAGGCAAAAGGTATAGAAGGATATTCTTACTTGTACCATGACGAATTAGACCAATTTACTGAAGAAGATTATAAGGAATCAATAAATGCTTTTCGTGGTGAAATTGCAAAGTGTTATTTTGCTGCATGGAATCCTACCAATATAACATCATTTGTAAAGACAAAGATTATTGATACTGAAATATGGGTTGAATGTAATTTATCACTTCCAAGTAAAAACAGTTTCGTAAAAGTTTCAGAAGATGGCCGAAAGGCATTAATTAAAACACTTTATACAGATAACTATTGGACAGTTGGCAGCCCTTGCGGAACTTATGGATTTGTTGACCAAAACACAATTGATAAATACGAAAGCCAAAAAGAAATTGATTATCATTGGTATTCGATAAATGTTCTTGGAGAATGGGGTGTGATTGTGCCAGATAAACCTTTCTTTTATAATTTCAAACCTGATAAACACGAAACAACAGAATCGATAGCTATTAATGATAATTTACCAATTTGCCTTAGTTTTGACTTTAACGTTGTTTTGTCATGTTTGGCCGGTCAAGTTTCGGTTTATGACAGATACGTTAGAAAAATTAAAGAATTTCACGATCCAAGTGCTAATATGGATTTACCAGAATTTATTGATTACATAGTAAGTTATTTTGGAAAAGAAAGAAGATTTTTAATAACAGGTGACGCTTCTGGAAATAATAAGTCTGCTTTTACTTCAGGTCATTCAAGCGGTTTTAGTATCATTTTCAATAAATTACGTGAGTTAGGGGTAGATTATGAAGATATGGTGCCAACTTCAAATCCAAGCCATTATAATTCTAAACTTATATGTAATTACATTTTAGGAAAAGAAACAGATTGGCTTATTTCGGCAACTGATTGCCCTATTACCTGCAACGATTATAAACGAATGGAGCAGGACAGTTCAGGAGGCTTAAATAAAAAACACGCTGATGCTAACAATTACGGTCACTGCGGTGACACAGCGAGGTATTTTGACCATGTATTTTTATATGACCTTTGGAAAGAATACGTAAATTTAAGTTAATGCCCAATAATTATAATGAAATTTGTAAAAACCAAATATAATTTTGTTTCCGTATGATAAGAAATGTCATTTTACCAAATCTGATTTTGTTTAAAAGAAAAACACCTACTATTTTCATTGAATTCGTAGGTGCTCAAATATTTTACTTTTTATTTTTGTCGCTTAAAAGCCATCCGGTAAAAAAGTAAAGTAATCCGGATATTAAAATTAGTATTAAAAGTGTTTTCATTTCTCAATTCTATTTATTTATCCCAAAAAAAGTATGAAAAAAATTATCTGCATTAAAAACCATGTTGTTTTTCTTGTGAAGCTGATATTTGTTTCTGGTTTCTTGATAGTTTTCTTTCATTAATCTCATTCTTTCCGGCCAGTTTGAATTGCCATCAGGAAGGTAAAAGTTAATATCAATAGATTGAAAATCTTCTTCGGAAACATATCCCTTTGAATAGATCCAAAATAAAGCGTTAATAACTTCTTTATTTAGATTTACAAAGCATTCTTTTGGAATTGGATAACCTGTTAATTCAATAATGAAATCATATTCATCTTCATTAGAATTACTTTCATTTGATTTGTTACTTTTTTGATAATTCCTATAAGCCCAAATAAATAAAAAAGAATTGACTAAAACGAATAGGAAAATTATTATCCAAGAAAATACCCCAAGTCCTGGAAGTTCATTTTTCATTTTGATTATTTTTTTTAATGATTGTAATACGACCATAAAGCGAATCTGTCACCAATTGCCGACACGATTCTAATTGGCTAAGTGGAATCCCACGCATAAAAAGTATGCCGGTTTTTTCGTCAGTTTCTATTTGGTTTTTTCTACCTGGTTTTTTGCTCATGATTGTTTTTTGTTTAAATGTAAATAGTAAGCCTTGTAAGCCAGATAGACTGACTCAATTTGTTTAAATTGTTCGCTATCTCTTGAAGTTTCAAAAGTTTCATTTGATGCAAAAAAATAATCCCATTCTTCAATTGTTTTTTCTTTGCACCCAATTTTTATTTTATCACCAATTATGCAAGGTGTCCATTTGCAGAAAATTGGAAGATATGCGGTTTCTATATTTTCCGCACCGATCAAATTCGCACCGCTCAAATTCGCACCGATCAAATTCGCACCGCTCAAATTCGCACCGCTCAAATCCGCACCGCTCAAATTCGCATCGCTCAAATTCGCACCGCTCAAATTCGCACGTCTCAAATCCGCATCGCTCAAATTCGCATCGCTCAAATCCGCATCGCTCAAATTCGCATCGCTCAAATCCGCACGTCTCAAATCCGCATCGCTCAAATCCGCACGTCTCAAATCCGCACGTCTCAAATCCGCACCGCTCAAATCCGCATCGCTCAAATCCGCATCGCTCAAATCCGCACGTCTCAAATCCGCACCGCTCAAATTCGCATCGCTCAAATCCGCACGTCTCAAATCCGCACCGATCAAATTCGCACCGATCAAATCCGCACCGATCAAATCCGCACGTCTCAAATCCGCACCTATCAAATCCGCACCTCTCAAATCCGCACCGCTTTTAATTGCCTCTAATAAAGTTTCGTTAATAGAGTTGTTTTCCGATTCGTATTCGAAAATTAAGTTACCAAACAATGTTTTGATTTGAATGTTGATTGTTTTGTTTTCCATGATATTAGATTGTTTTATTTATTTTGACCTCGTTTTTTTTCGGTCATGGTTTTATAAACTGTTTAATTGTTATTGTTTAATAAGGTTAAGATAGCACCTTTAGCGATGCTATCGTTTTGGATTTTATTAGTAAATGCAATAGACGAATTTAAATAATCTAAAGCAAGTCCTGAAAGGTCGTTTTGCGATTTTTCAAAAGCAATATCAAAACCATATTTAGCAATTGCCCAGCTAACTATTTCTTTTACTTGATTTTCTAATTTTTCAATTGTCATTTTTTGTTCTTGTTTGATGACGTGAAGGTAAAACACTATTTTTAATTATGCAAGCAAAATACAAAATATTTTTAAATATTTTTAATCTTTTTTTTATTCCCGTATTTTTTCAATAGATTTTACAAACAATATTTGATTTTCAAAGTATTATTTATATTTGTGTTAAAAACAATGATATGGGCTGCGGAAATTGTGATAACTGTAATTGTGTCAACGTAGATAATATAAGCCAATGCGAGGAAGTTTTGACCTTTGATTTAGGCATTTTGAACGCTGAATTAGATTTGAAATTCAATATTACCGGTAGATCAAAACGAATTTATCAAATTGATGTTACAACTAATGCAGATGGAATTGCCTCGGTAGAATTAGAAACTTTGCCAGTTGGTTATATTTCGATTCATTTCCCTGGAATTTATGAAGTTTATTTTATTGATTCCGAAAATCAAAAAGTTGAAATTAAAGATACAGGGAAATCATGTTTTGAATTTAAAGTTTCTGATATTTTGAATGTAACTCCTCAAATAGTTTAAGCTTTATGCAAAGAATAGTTTTTGGATCAAAATCTTGTGTAAGTCCCCGGATATGTTATTCGGGGAATTCGGCTATTCCAAGATTACCACTATTCCAAAACATTTCAGTCGTTGATTTGGTAGAAGGAGATGAAGTGGAACATATTTTAGGGACAAAAAAGATCTCAGCTTTGTTTTTTGATAGTAATAATAGATGGGTTAAAGAAATCGACTTTGATCCAATAGAAATAAATAAAATAAAGGTCTATTTGCCTTTTACAGATAGTCCAAGTGAAGATAAATTTACAGGTGATATTTTTCTAACAAAAAGAGCTTAAATATGAAAAAAGTAGTTTTGATTTTATCGTTTATTTTGGTTTCATTAGTTTCATTAGCTCAAAGGCAAAGGACTACGGCGGTGTTTGATGCGGACACAACCACACTTGCAAAGTCAGGATTTTACGGAATTGGCGTAAGAGATTTTCAACCTTGGATATTGGATTGGAGAACAAATACTGATGCAATGAGAATCAAAGTTGAACATAAATACATTGTAGGAGTGCAACTTAATTCAAGTGATACAATAGAATATCCAGGAGGTAACTATCAAGGCCGTAGAACTGAATTTGTGAGCTTAAACAAAGATAGCCTAACGGTAACTTTACCAAGTCGTTTTGATACTTTGAATTTTAATCGAAACATAACTTTTTCATATTGGGGATTTTCTGATTCATTGTTTAATTATTACGACAATACTTATTGTGTCAAATTTTCAGATACTATTTTTGTCAAATCAGGGGATATTACTTATTTTTTTACTCCTGGAACTTGCATAGGAAGCATGACAACTGCACCAAGTGCCGTAAAATATGGAATTAAGCATGGGAGTAGTTTTGTTTTAACAGAAATGGACAGGAGGTGGTATTTGCATTTTAACGGAATTGATTATTAACATTTTAAATCAATATTTTATGAAAAAATTAGCGTTTTTAATATGTGTTTTATTTTTTGCATTCACTTCTATCTTAAATAGAACAGTCACCGGAACATCTACCACCATTGCAAGTGGTGATGATAATTATATTATTGTTCATACTGGTGCATCAGCCACTTATACGCTCGGAACCGTTTCAGATGGTTTTTCTTGTAAAATAGTCAATCATGGAACAGGTAATATTACATTTTCGGGATCTATTACGACGGCAAACGGTCAAACAATTACCGGTTTACCAAAATCAAACGGTGAAATAGTACCTGGTCAAATTGGCAATCAAATAACAATAGCATATATTGGAGGAGTTTGGAGGAGTATATAAAATAATTGCCGATGGTCCTTATTGTGATTTGTATTTTGAGGATGGCACAAAAAAAACTGAATCTAAAACTTTAAAAAAAGTTATCGAGTTAAATCCTGATTTATTTTTGAGATTAAATAGAAAAATTGCCGTAAACATTATATTCATAAAGGACATTTCAGAATCAAAAGTAATTTTAAAAAATAATCAGAGTTTTGAATTTTCACGGAGAAGAAAACCAATTTTAAATAATAATGAAAAAGATATTTCTATTGCTGATATTATCAGTTTTTTCACTAAGCCTTAAAGCTCAAATTTTAGAGCCTCAATCAAAAGTATTGATAGTGAAAAAAGTTGTTAAGGTAGGTGCCAAATTCTATATTGAAGAAAGCACAACTACAACGAATTATAAAGAATTGACCTCTGATTTATTGCTTGAAACAGAAAGAGATTCACAAGATGAATTAAATGATAAAGCTGAAGAATTAAGAGCTATTGAATTGTCAAAGCAAAAAAAAGCTGAAAGGTCTGAAAGAAATAAACTTTTAAAAGATGCCTTAAAAAAAGGATATGGACCCGAGATAAGGACTTTGGAAGAAAAAGAAAGGATAGACAAAATTAAATCTAAAATTAATTCTATCAAATGATCCACTTAATCAATATTCTATTAATTTCCCTTTTTTGCGTGGGATGGTGCAGGTTATTGCGTCCTGAGATGCTTTTAGAAAATTTAGGATATTTTATTGAAAGATATTTCGGTAGATATTGGGGAAAGCCTTTGGGTTTGTGTGTTCCGTGTTCATCAAGTGTAATCGGATCAATAGCGTATTTGTTGCTAATTGTTTCAGGATTTACTCAATATTCAATATGGATGCACATATTTTATATGGTGGTTTGTGTGAATTTAAACCCTATGATTTGGTTTTTGACTGAATTTCTGATTATTTTTACAAATAAAATAAGGAAAGATTTAGAAAGTAAAAGATAGTTTCACGTAAAAATATTAAAAATAATGGCAAATAAACCTGGAATAGTTTGGAGGCCGGCCAATATATCAAGACCTCAACCAAGTAGCAATAGTTCAACATCAAAGCCTAAGCCAAATTCAGGAGGTTGCTCGAGTTGCCGTTAAAGATACTTCATATTGATTATTATATCCTTTTTGGATGTTTGATTGTTTTGAATTGTTTGAATAATTAATGAAAGACAAATGATATAATTTCGTTTGTCTTTTTTTATTACTTTTGTTTTGTAATTAAAATATTGAAAATCATGGATGTTAATAATTGTTTTGATGGAATTATAGGCGTTAAAGGGTGTCACAATACACAGAATGCAGTTCTTTGGGTTAACGACATTGAAGGCATGAGTAATGAGCTTATGGATAAGATTGCAGACGGTGACCAAGAGACATTTTTCGATGTATTTAAAAAGTGCCGAACTAATGCAATAAATCAACTTAAACACGATATTAAGGACGTTTTACTTCGGGCCACAAAAAGAGTAAAATTGAACGAAACAATTTATAAATCTGAAAAAGCCAGGATTTTAAGACCAATTGAATCGAATGAGTTTTCCGAAACAAAGATTGGGATACTTTTTACTACTGCAGATTCAAAATATATTATTGGAACTTTCAACTCAATATCAATTTACCCACTTGTGACAACGAATTGTAAGGCTAAATTGATTGATTACGAAACAAATGAGGTATTGTATGAATCACCAGAAGAAATATCCTTAGAAGCCAACAAAATCAATTCTATTCCAATAAATACAAGCATTGATTCTGATAATCACCGGGCTATTATTTTAGTTTTAGAAAGACAAAGTTCTGATACTGAATTTAACCTCGGTAAACTTTCATGTAACCGGTTTAAAGAAACAAAATGCAAATCATGTGATCCATGCGAGAGTTTTGACGGTTACGGACAAAGTACAGTTTCAGTAATTCCGCATGAATTAATTGGACTTGACCAAAACAATGAATTTTCCATTTATCCGTTTGTGGCAAATGAATTAACCGATATTTCAGAATTTACAGCTATCGAAAGTTTTATTTGCGTAGATGTTGATATTATTTGCTCGATTGAAGAGTTTATATGTCAAAATGCAAGTGAATTAGGTTATGCCGTGACAAATAAGATTGCAGCCAATATTTTAGGTGAAAAAATGGCCGGTTTTAGAATAAATAATATGGCTAAAGGAAATCTGGAATATACAAAAGACCTGAAAGATGAATTGAATAAAACTTATAGAAAGGTTTTAGAGTTGTCGGTGCCAAATTTACCATTAGATGATGTTTCGATGTGTTGGGAATGTGATAACAAAGTAGGGGTATATCATAAATCAATGATTTAAAATAAAAAATACAGTAAAATATTTTTTTATGTTGTTTTTATTGTTTTAATTTGGGGCATAGTCAAACAATTAGAAATGATACAAGCTAAAGATTTAAAGCAAGGAAATAAAATTAATTATAATGGTGAAGTTGTCACTGTTATAGGAACCCACAAAAATAAAATATTTTTTGATAATGATTATTTTGATTCAAATATATTAGAATATGAGCCATTTAAGGGAATCCCCCTCACAGAAGAAATACTAAAAAACAATTTTGGCTTTAAAAAAATATACAAAATTGGCAATAAAAAGTATTTTGAACATTCAGAATACAGAATATCATTTACAGTTGTTGACAATTGTTTTGTTTTTGATTTTGGGCCGACTACAATTGGACAGAGAGAATATGTTCATGAAGTTCAGAACCTTTTCAAAGAACTAACGCAAAAAGAAATTGAAATTAACCATTAAAACGGATCAAAGCGGAAATCGCCCAAAAGAAAAGGTATAAGAAAAATTTAAATTAACTATGACAGAAAAAGACGAATCAGTGATTTTTGACGAAAAATATTTAATTTCGTTGGAAAATAAAATGCTTAACAAAAGAACCGAAGCCGATTTATTAAAAGAACTACAAAAACGTGCTGAATCGGAATTTAAAAAGATTCAAACCGAATATATAAAGGTCGATAAGGTAATAAAACAAAATGCAATTATACAGACTGATTGACGATGTATATTCCCTGGTAAAATCAAAGGACATTTACGCTAATAAAGGTGAATTGGTAAAAGTCATTTCAGTTCGTACAGAAGTATTGATTGTTGAAGTGGTAACAAAAAAAGGTAGCGAAATAATTAATTCAGGCCGTACATTCGCAACCGTTAAAAGTAAATTATTGAAGGTATGAAAATTGAAAGCAACCTTGGAACAACACTACTTCAGTTAAAAGCTGAATTTCAAACCGGTTTACCAATAGCCACAGAAAAGGCATTGAGGATGGCCGGAATGGATGCCGTTGTTTTAGTTGCTGACAGAATACAACAAAAAGGTAATTCGATAGGTGGTAGAATGACAACAAAAAGCAATAAGCCAGATGGGGTTTATTCAAAGTACCATAAAAAAGCCAGAGACAAAAAAAATCTTCAAACAAGCCACGTAGATTTAACTTTTAGCGGTGATTTAATGAGAAATTGGCAATTGCTTAGTTCTGACACAAAAAGTGCTGAAATTGGATTTATGAACGATTCAGAAGCTGACAAAGCTCAATACCTTGAAGATTATTACGGCCAAATTTTTGCATTAACAAAAGACGAAGAAAATGCCGTTATTCAAACATTTAATTCAGAAATAGAAGTTAATTTTGTAAAGAAAATATTATGAAAAAAGTAAACATTGTATTCTTATCAAAATCAGAATTTGGGAATAACATACCAAAATTTCACAATTTAAGTATTCCAAATGTTCCAAGTTCCGGGGATATAATTATTTTCAATCGAAATATGCTTATTGATGAAAATGATGAAGTTCTTGATTCTGTAACCTTCACGGTTTCAAGTGTGGAGTATTTTGTAGAATCAAAAACGAAATGCATTATTAACATTTACTTAAAATGAAAACAATAATCGAAATAAACTCAAAGATTCGTGAGAATTACAAAACAGTCGATGCCGTTGATGGTATTGCTAAAATGTATTTTAATGCTCACGAAAAAAAGAATCAACTCGGTATTTATGCCGGAAATAAAATAGATCCATTTTTGCCAGATGATAATTACGATATTCAGGTAGCTCATATTATCAATGGAGGCCGGGCAAATAATGATTCAAAATTCGGAGAAATGACATTTACAGTCGAAATGATTGTTATTTCAAAGTTTGTTAAGTTTTATCATATTCTTGACTTATTAAATAGAATGAATATCAAAGCTCAAGAATTTGACTACAATACTCAATCGGTACTTAAAAAAATAGGTGCCATTGAGGATTACCCCGAATTGGAGGCTTATTCAATTTCATACCAATTTACAGCGAGACCAGGAGATTTTGAAAATTGTTGATTATGGAAACAAATACTTTTCTAAAACACGGTGAATGGGAAAAAATAAAAGAGATTTTAAAGTCAAAAAGGACAGTTTATTCAAAACAATTATCAATAAAAAACGGATCTTGGATTTATGACACAAAATGAATTTTTCCTAAAAGAAGCAAAAAAAGAACTTGCATTTACTTGCAATGGAATTGACTATTATCAATTTACGGATGGAGGATTACCAATTTACTTTAATAGATTTAGGTCCTTTCAAAATATAGTTGACAATCATAATCAGTTTAAAGTTACGGATGCCGTAATGACTGAATTTCTTGATATGGTTGATAAATTCACAAATGACAATAGTTTAACCCCTGAAAGAAGAATTGCAGAAGTTCAAAGGTTAACACAGACATTAAAATTCAGGAGACAACAAAGCAACAATCTTACTTTAGTTTATGATATTTCAGCAGTTTGGTTTTTTGATGAATCAGAAGATCCGGCAGAATATGACATTAACTATTCACAGAAGAAAATTAAAATATGGGTTGAAAATAATATTGCCATATTGCCAGATGGAAGTACTATGAATTTACTTGCTTTTTTTTTGCGTACTCCATTGAACCGTTTCATAAACTTTCAGGACTTATCTCAACATGGTACGCTGACATATTTAAAAAGTCTGACAGAAACGGAGTTTTCCCATTCACTACACAATTATTCGATGTTATCAGAGACAGAGAAAGGGCAGACTATCGGTCAAAATATCGCCTCGCTGATGGAGATTTACGAGGGATTATGGAAATTAATAGATGGAGAGTCACAGAGTATTTCGACCTCCTGACCGCAAAAATAAAAGAATCAGAAGAAGCTGAAAAGCAGATGGAGAAACAAAAAGGTAAATAACATTTTAAAAGAAAAAGGGTAATAAATCAATATTACCCTTTATTTTTGGATTAGTTTTTGGCAAAACTTAAAAATCCGTTTCAAAATTAAACAAAATATTTGAAATGGATACTCGAATTAGGATAATTGCAGAGGCTATCACTAAAGATGCCGAAAATAATCTTAAAAGACTTGCAGACCTCGAAAGAGAATTACAAGGTGAAACTACAAAAGCAAGTGATGCAGCCAAAAAGCAGGAAACTAATCTAAATTCATTAAATGATACTGGTTCAAAAACCAATACCATGTTTCGAAATATCGGAGCTACTATGATTGGTTTATTTGCTGTTGATAAAATCATAGACTACACAAAGCAAATGATTGGATTAATGGCAGAAACTGACAAATTAAGAATTGCACTTAGTAATGTTGTAAAAAATAATAAAGACTACGAAAACTCACTAAAATTCCTTACTGATTTATCACAAAAATATGGTCAAAATGTAAATATTTTGACACAGGCATATACCAATTTTATTGCATCCTCAAATAGCACAAATTTAAGTCTAAAACAAAGACAGGATATTTATGCATCAATAATAAAAGCAGGGTCGGCATTAAAACTTTCAAATGATTCAATTGAAGGAAGTTTACGTGCTGTTAGCCAGATGTTTTCAAAAGGCAATATATCTGCCGAAGAGCTCCGTGGACAACTTGGGGAGCGTCTTCCAGGAAGTTTTGGTATAATGGCAAAAGCATTAGGGGTAAACGAAAAGCAACTTAACAAAATGCTAGAGCAGGGTCAAGTTTTGGCAGAAGATGCTTTACCAAAATTCGCAAAAGCACTCGAAGAAGTTTACGGAGATAAAGCACAATCAAACCTTAAAACAATTGGCGGTGCTTGGAATGTTTTTGTAAATAACTTTATTGAAGGATTACAAGACTTTAATAAGAGTTCATTGTTTATTGAAACTATTTCAAAATGGATTCTTTCGGCTGCAAATGGATTTAAAAACTTCATAGATGTAATTAAAGAAGCATTTACAATTGGCACTCAATATAATAATGTACTAAACACAATGTTTGATTATTATGAGATTGTTTGGGGTGCAATTAAGAATGTAGGGGGTGCATTATGGGATTTGATAGAAACATTGTCAGATGTAATATTTAACATCACAGGGGCCGGAAATGCATCTAAATTTTTGCAATATTGGGTAGATGTTGTTTCTTATGCCATTAAAGGACTTGGTACAGGATTAATTGGTGCAATTACATTAACACAGGCACTTGCAGACACGTTTAATGCCCTGATAAATACTGGTAAAAAGGTTTTAAATTTCTTTGGTGGAGATTTTAAAATTGATACAAATGCAACTTTTGGAGCAGTTGCCGATAATTTCAAAAAGAATGTTGGAAGAATTGGAAATCTTTGGACTGACAGCCAAAAAGGCATTTTAGGCACAAATAAAACGACTCAAAAGGCTATTGTTGATGAAAGTGAGAATACCACAAATAACATTGTAAAACAAAATGAAGGTTTAACAGAAAAACAAAAAAAAGAACTTTTAAAAAGATCATTAGATAAACAAAAAGCATTAGAAAAAGACCAAGAAGAAAATGAAAAGGCATGGGCTAGTTTCTTGAAAACATTAACAAAGGCAATGAAAGATGCCGATGATATAATGAGAAAGCCATTTGATGAACAATACAAAAGGCTAATAAAACAAAGTCAAGATGAGTCAGAATCTTCAAAAAAGAATATCGAAGCCAAAAGAGAATCATTAGCTGAAAGGTCTAAACTATTGGCTTACCATGATATGATGGAAGTCATAAATAATGCAAAGACTCTAAAGGAAATTGAAGATGCTGAAAAAAAATATTCTGATAGAATTTTACAAATTGATATTGATTTAATTAATGAAAAAATAAAACAGAAGAAACGCGAATTGCTTCTTAAAAAGTCATCTGGATCATTAGAGTTAAAGCAGGAAGAAGATTTAAAAGCTGAAATTGAAAAACTTGAAAAAGAACTAACGGCACTAAAAAGAAAAGAAGGAGAAACACAAATTAAGGATAAAAAAGACCAATTAAAAGAGCAAGAAAATATAGAAGAAGAATATCAAAAGCGTAAGAAAAAAGCACTTGATGAAGAAATGGACTTTGAAATGCTTGCAAGAAAAATATTTAACAAGGCATTAAGAGATTTAACAGAAGAAGAATATCAACAATTACTTAATATTTCAGATAAGAAAAAAAAATTAGCTGAAGATTTTAAAGAAGCAGCAAAACAATCTTTTGAGTTTATTTCAAATTTTATTTTAGATCGATATAATGATGATTTAGAAGAGAAACTTTCAAGAGCTACATCAATAACCGAAAAAGCAGCTATTGAACAAGAAAGGGCATGGTTAAATGTTGGAAAAAGCGTGACAGGGGCAGTAAATGCATTAGCACAGGGTAATTATGTTGGGGCAATAGTTGGAGGCGTTCAGTCATTGTTTCAAGCAATGGATACTTGGGTAATGGGTGCCGCAAATGAGCAAAAAGCAAAGATGGAACAATACTATCAAGAAATGAAAGCAGCAGGAGAGGCATTCATTAAAGCGATGGATGGAATGTTTACATCTTCCGACATTGAATCAATAAAATCAGTTTATGGAGGATTAATTGATACTTTCAATACGACTTTAAGGCTTGATTTAGGTGAATTTGATAATGCTGAAAGAAGGTTACAGCAAGAAATATTAATCGGGGAACAGATAGTTGACAATTACAATAAAGCTGTTACAAATGAAAATGGATTACATAGTCAGAAAATTGACAATATTAATTCTGAATATAATGCAGCCGTAAAAGCGATAAATGACAAGTACAATCTTGAAAAAGTATTAGCAGATACGGCATTTGGTGCAGCTTCATTGGCTATCCAAGAACAAACCAATCAGCAATTAATTGCATTATTGACAAATCAAGACACAAGGCTTTCATTAGATGCTGATTATAACGCAAAAAGAGCCTACATATTCAATCAATATGCAAGTCAAATAAAGGATATTACTCCGGAAATGTCACAAGTCGAAATAGACGGCATAAATGCCGCTATACAAGCGAGAGATAATGCACTTTCAGAAGTTGAAAAATGGTTGCAGGAAGAATTAAAATTTGTTTTATCAAATGAGGAACAAAAACGCAAGGAATATTCAGCTACCGAAAAAATTATAAAAGATGGTGAAGATGCAATTGAGGCTTTAAGAATCGAATATAATGCAAATGAACTCGAAAGGCTTACTACTAAAAATTTGGCAATTGAGGCAGCTGAAAAAACAAAAAATGCAAATATTGAAACTGAAACACAAAGACACAATGATTCAATAGTAGCAATAACAAAAGCGAAAGATGAGCAATTGGCAGAATCATTTAAAATTCTTCAGGACATTATCAAAAATGGCTATGATGAAATTATGGCTAAAGCGTTGGATGCTTATAATGCCGGGAAAATCACAGCCGACCAATATAATGAGATTGCAAAAAGACTTTATACAATCAATACTTTAATAAATGGTATTGGAGATTGGACTTTGCCAAATTTGAATTTTGACAACTTAAACTTACCGAAATTTAACACAGGTACCGAAAAAGTAGGAGGGAAAAAAGGAGTTGATAAGAATCTTGCATTATTGAGCTATGATGAAGGAGTAATAAGAGGTGATTTGAACGAAAAAAGGCTTAATGCAGGGTTAAATATGCATAAGACAATAGAATATGCCATTAACTATAAATCTATCCTTGACGGAGGATTACAGCCTTTAAAAATCAAAGAATCGGCATTAAATAAATTGGAAGAACACGCAGCAATGCAATATCTTTTAAATTTCAATATGAAGCCGGTAGTTGAAGAATTGAAAGAAGTAAAATCTGTTTTAAGTAAAATCCCGATTCAAAATTTCAATCTTGATGAAAAAGGACTTTCAAAATATGTTGAAACCAAAAACAATGTCACTAAATTTAAAAATAAAAGACTGAAATAATGTATAAGTTATTTTTAAACGATACCGAAGTAACTCAACCAAGTAATTTGATTGACCTTATTTTAACAAAAGTAAGGTCTGAAATATTCAATGGGTTTGTGGTTGGTACTTATGGATATTTTGATAATAATGAAGGTCTTGAAATTTCAGATTCCGATACAGTTGATTTAATAAAGTCACTGTTAAAAGTTGATGGAGTAAATGCAAGTGTAAAAGCTGAATTAAAATATTGTGACCAAACGATTTTTATCGGAAGTCTTGACTTTTCAACCTATCAAAATATTGAATGTTGCAAAATATCAATTAACCTATCCAGTGATCCATACCAGGATTTAGTTAATTCAAAAAGGTTGATTGACTATTCGATAACTCCACAATCAAAAATAGTTCTAACAAAAAAGAATTATATATCTGGAGGAAATTACGAATTAGGCACTCAATCAAAATTCAAAGTAACAACTACCGGGGTGCATTTGAATATCGGAATTCCGTTAAAATCTGATAACAAGATTACAGGAATGCAAGATGCAACAATCGGAGACGGTACTTTGTTTATTGCTCAAAAAGATGGAATTGTAAAAATAATGGGTTCAATCAATTGGTCTGAAAATCTTACCCATAATTACGACATAAAATTAACGGTAAAAAATGGCGGTGGGAGTACTATTTCAGACACATTATTACAATCATATATCCATGCATCTGGAGTTGTAACATTAAGGCAATATTCGCTAAATCAAAGTATAAATGTTTTGGAAGGATATAAAATATCCTTATCACTACAAGATAGTACGATAAATGTGCCGTATGAGATTAATTTTATTTCCGGTACCAATATTGCAATTACAGATGATCCAAATGACAGCGAAATTGCAAATGAATCTGATTGTTTTGGAATTTATGCCTTTGATGCTTTCAAAGAAATTGTAAAAAAAATAAGTCCAAATATTATTGTTAAATCTGATTTTTTTGAATCTGGGTATGGGAAAGGTGATTTTTTGACCAATGGAAATAATATCCGGGGAATATTGTCTGATATTAATTTAAGCCTTGAATATGTATTTTCTAATTTTGATGCATTATATGACCTAAAACTTGACTTTGAAGGGAACGAATTGAGGATTGAGCCGCAAAGTAATAATTCACGAAATGCAAGTTTTATAAATGCCGTTGCGACAAAATACCGTGAATATGCAGACATTGACCGGCTTTATTCGAGTGTAAAAGTTGGATTTAGTACTTGGCAAAGTGAAAGTAAATTAAAAGGATTAGAACATAATTCAATAAGAACGTATGAATCAAATCTTTCATTTGGAAGTCGTGAATTAAGTTTAGTTTCTGATTTTATCACAGCCGGGTATATAATCGAAGAACAAAGGAGGTTGCAATATGATGTAAATGAAAATCAAAAAGAACATAAATTTGATGAAAATATATTTTTGATTGCCACAGAAAACGGATCAATAGAAAGTATTACAAAATACAACCCGGTTGCAAATATCATTCTTTCCGGAGGAGTTTATAATTTAAAATACACTCCTTTGAATGTTTTACAATATAATGCCAGAAAATTACAATATCTTTCTGAAATAAAATTCGCATCCGGGGAAGGTAATATTTCCATGGTTATTGGTGGTAATTTTGAAAACAGTTCTTTTAATTTTGGCGAAAAGATGCCTATGAAATGCGAATTTGATGCAGTAATAGATTTTGAAGAATTTAAAGAATTAAATGAAATTGGGATTGTTGCTTGTGGTGAAGATAAATTTATCAAGTGCGATGAAATTAACTTAAATTTGCAGGTGAATGGAAAAGGATTTGTAAATATTAAAGGTGAATTGATATGATCCAGTTAGTAAAATCATCAGAAACAAATTTCAATCAGAAATATAAATGCAAAATTGGCGATAAATTAAGATTTCCGGTTGATGCATCTATGATGATTGGACGGTCAAACTATAATTTTAAGTTTTTTAAATACGATATTTTGAATTGTACTGAATCAACAGAAATTGAAGTTTCAGACGGTCGATTAGTTCCTTTTTCGTGCATGAAAAGAGGTAGTTTTAGATTAAGGGTGAAAAACTATGATTCAAACGGTAATAAACAATTTGCAATAAATATCGGAGGCGTAAAACTTGGTAAAACATTTAAATCAAAAGCAAATTCGCTATCTGAATATATCACGAAAATTGTAAATCATTTCAATAAAGCAAAAGGCTGGGATGTTGAATCAAATGGTAATATTATAAATTTCAGGCAATCAGATGATTGTTATAATTGTGGGACAAGTGTAACTCTTTCGATAGGTGATTACAATATCCCTAACCAAAATGCACCTTGTTTGCAAAAAACATTTATTGCAACGGAGGAAGTGATAGGGACTAAATGCTATTTACTAAATTTTACGGACTTTCAAGAAGGAAATAAATTCACAGTGGATGGATTGACTATTTTAGTTGAAAGCGGAGATAGTGAAAATGATTTGAGATCTAAAATACATCCTGATTCTGAATATTATTGCATTCCAAATAGTGCCACAATTGCGGTTAGTTCAGATAATGGATTGAGAACCGTAATTAATAGAAATAATCCGAGAATTACATTTACATACCTTTCAACGGATGCAACTTATGATTATTACACTGTAAAAACTTTTGATGTAAGGTCCGGAAATGTTTTTGATATAAATGGAGTTCGAATCGTTGCGAGCGATACGGATACACAAACGACAATTGATGCTTTTTTTAACGCATATACAAATAGGTTTAGATTAGCAAAAGGAACGTCAATTAATCCAGTTGCTTTGAGTGGTAGCCGTTTAGTTTCAAATACAAATAATCCTGAAATTGAAGCATTATTAACAAAAACAACGGCAACTGCAAATAAAGACAAATATGCTATTTCTGTTTGTAATGATGTGGCAAAGGGTAACGCATACACTTTGGGAACCAATTATTATGTAGCAAAAGATGGCGATAGTTCAATTGATGTAGCTTATGGGTTAATTGGTGCCAATTCAAGCACTTTCTTACATTATTCGGAAGAAGGAAGTACATTAGATTGTTACGCAACACCAGGATACGCAAGAAATGATTCAAACATAGCAGATGTAGGATTACTTTGCACTTCTGTTAATTGTTGCGATAAAAAAAGCATGATTTTTGAATTTGAGGCTAAAGAATTTGGGTGCTATCAGGGAATTTTATTTAACCAGCATAATCAGGAAATTGCCAAAACAACACTTATTGAGGTGGTTAATGATATTGATGAAGATCTTGTAAGTTTTTCAAATGAAACAAATACATACGGGCTTGAATTTGATAAAAATGAGATATTCTCTTTGAGATTACCCATATTTTTGCAAGATGTATTTCCATTTACCACGGAAGAATTAAACGAAAATTTAAATGGTGAAATAGTAAGGGGTAAAACGACAATTCAAAACAGACGTAATTTTGTAACTAAGCCAATTTCAAGTTTAGAACATAGTTTTTTGTTAAAAATATTAAAGTGTGATTATCTTAATATTTCCGGGGTAAATTATAAAATGCAAGGCGAATATGATATTGAGCAACAAAGACAAGGAGTGAAGGACATTAGAAGTGCATCCGGTCTTTTGGTTGTAGATGGAAATATTGCATCAAACATGAGGAATTGTATTTCTGGGTGTAGTTAATTCATAATGATTAACAATTAAGTCTCTTAGGTGATGGTCGTTCATAAATTCTACACGATCGCCAGTATTATATTGTTTTGCATATGTTCCAAATTTGCCGTTAACAACTTCAATAAAAACAACTTATTGGTATCCTGTTATTCTTTTAAAGAATATTCCAGTTTCTTTTTCATAAGTTACTTTATAAATTAAAGATACATATGATAATGATAAAAAATTTAAGTGAATTATTTTCATAACTTTTCAATTTCTTGTTTTACTGCATTCCAAAAATTCTTACGCAAACGACAATCATAGAAATCAAAACTATCACATTCCGATATAATGTCATTGAGATAAACTAAAGTGCATTGTTTGGCTAAATAAATTTCATCTTCCTGAACTAAATGATTATATACATCTGCTTTTCTTATATGTGTTCTGTATTTATCCAGCAACTCCTCTGCTTTTTCTTTTGTTGGGTTTTTCATTTTAATTTATTTTTGATTCTACAATATCTTTTAGTTTTACAGTTAATCTATCAAGGTCTATATAGGTAGTATTATTACATTCTCCTATAATTACGGCAATTTCTCTAATACTCAAACAACTTTTATTTAAAACAATATATTCTTCCGCTTTTTCTAAAGTTGAAAAAAATATTCTTCGTGGATATAGTTCTGTTATATTGTCAGAAACAGTTAGGCACATTATTGTGTCTATTAAAGAAGGAGAATTTTCAACTGAAAAGACTTTATCGTCTATAAACTTACTTACACCATCGAAGGTGGTTAATATAAATCTGTTTTCTTCTTCAAATGTTATTATCTTTAATTGACCAATAAATTCATTAATGCTATTTAATTTATCTTGGTATTCCTTTGCTAAACTATACTCTTGTTTTTGTAAGTAAGGTTTGATAACAGTAATTAATTTTTGTCTTTCTTTTTCATAAAGTTCTATCAGAAAACTTATTTTTTCATTTACGCTTAACTCTTTTATTTCTTTTTCCATATCTTAGAATGTTTAATGTTTAATTTAAAATTAGTGCTTCAAAACCGCACCAGCATACAACAAGGGCTATACAAAAGAGGCGGTTCGGTACTCCGCAGAAACATTTGTGGTTAAACAAACATTTGTACTCAGCATCAACTTTAGTGCTAACAATCGCCTCCTTCGTATAGCACCATACGTTGTATGCAAGTGCTACGAAAGTGCTAACATTGAATATTTCGTTTTTAAATATTCCCGTAAATTGGCTCATATAAATCAGGTTGCTTTAAATAATAATTATCTCCGTAAATTGTGGCAAGTTCGTGATTACCCCTCCAATCAATAGACCCCGTTTTTTTGTTCCTAAAGGCTTTAATTTTTAAATCTAACCATCCTATCGAGTTACTAAACTCAGGAAACCTATGCAACCCGTTTTCGTCTTTAATTACCTTTGATTTTACAATATTTCCATTTTTTAATACAGCAATAAATTCAAAACCTTCTTTGTTTGGAAGTAATGATAAATCTTTCATAATTTTTCTATTTCTTGTTTTACTGCATTCCAATAATTTTCATGTGCTTTTGTTTGTATCAAGCAATTATATTCATTTAGAATAATATCTACACAAATTTTAGAACATGCTTTTGCATTTTTATAACTACCTTCTGATTTGTCTGTGAAATAAATACTTGCAAATTGGTATTTGTCAAATATCTCAAATGCTTTTTCTTTCGCTGTCATTTTGATTGATGGTTAGTTTAGTGCTTTTTCGATGGCTATACTTTCTGAATATTTTTCGTCAAAAAATTCTTCCCTAACAGCATCTTTGTCTATATCCCAAACGCTTCCAGAATAAAGAATCTCACTAGACCAATACTCTTCAAATTCTTCACTTAATCGGTCGATGTTTTCATCTATCCATAAGTCTTTTTGATTTAAATCAAAATTTTCTTTCGTTCCTTTAAATTCCAGTTTTTCCATTATAAATTATTGTTTAACTTTTCTTATGACACAAATTTACTACTATTTTTCTAAATAAAAAATATATTTAAATATTTTTGTTAAATTATTTAAAATACTCAATAAAAAAAACTTTGCACAATTAAATCAAAAACTATTTATATTTGAATTGAATTTCTACAACGGTGGGTTAGTTGCCCACAAACCAATGGCCAATTCAGGCAAATCGCAAATCAAAAAAAACTTTGTTTTAAATGATTCATTTTGATTTTATCAAGTTATCAAACGGAATAGATGAAGATTTCATTTTAGAAATAAATGAAGATTATACATCAACCGCTAATATTAATGAAAAGTTTGGTCAGATTCCGGTAAATATCGGGGTTGCTACTTATTCGGTTATTAGTGGTATCCCTAATTTCAATTGGTCAACTTACAACGGTTACAAGTTTTATTTGATTTCAGATTCACCATTTATTGAGCTTAAAAAAAAACGGATACTACCCCAATAAAATTACCTACTAATTCAGGTACTTATTACACTATTGCAGGTGATCAAAACAAGATAATTCAAGTTACTGATGAATTATTGATGGCTGTTGATTTTGGCATATTTTCACATGGGGAAACTGCATGGGTAAGAAATGTAAAGCCAGATGAATCGTTTGTTTGGGTTAGTTACGAATCAGGAAGTTTTCAAGTTCAATTCAATGAAACTTTTCAATTTGCTATTTTAGGTGAACCAAATGATTTAATGAAATTTGTTTACACTGAAATAAATGTTGAAGATTCTGATTTCGTTTGTCATCAACCAGACTTCCTAAACGGCATTTATAACGGTAGTAATTATGTTCTTATTGATGCAACTGAACTTCCAAATGGACTAAAAATTTACTTAAATACAGGAGAGTTTGGATATGTAAAAGATGCAAAATGTCTTATAAAATTAGATTCTCCACTTAAAACTGGTAATGTAATATACTGTTTTGTTGACACAAATAATTGCAATGTACAAAGTTGTGAATATGTAGTTGGTGAATATGTAAGCGGTGAAGTTGGTTGCATTGATGCAAGTGGAATATTACCAGAAGGAACTTTGACAGGTGCATTTATTTGTCTTGATACCGACTTGCATAAAGAGGTATTTAATGAGTATGGTCAAAAGGTTGCCGGGATTGTAGTGCAAGAAAATTGCTATCTTTGTGGAGGTACTGAACCAAGTTGCGTATAATATTTTTAAAAAATGGGAAAGTGTAAAACGCCTAAAATATTAGAGTTTTGTATAGAAGGATCTACTGAAGTGTTGGTAGGTGCTGATTTGTTGTTGGATGGTGTCGAAGTCACTTTGCATGATAGCACCGGACAAATTGGTGACGGAATAATTAACGGTGGATTAGCCTTAATACCAGTTGGTGATCCATTGGTTTATGCCACTGAAATTTGGTGTGAAATAAACACTCCATCTTGTGTTAGTAAGTCATGTTCTGCATTTGTTGGAAGAATTTCAACCGATTGCGTAATTGATGCAGCCGATAAACCTTCAGGTGAATTAACAGGCCGGCTTATATGTTCTGAAAAAGATTTCTATCGTGAGGTGTACGATGGTGACGGTGGCGTTATCGCCAAAGGTGTATTAGCACAAGAAGATTGTATTTATTGCGGTGGCAATTTGCCTAATTGTGAAGAACCGCCAGTTGAGCCAACAACATTCTACAATATTGTTTCATGCGTTGATGGTAACGTTTATCAAACAACTACCGTATTAACGGTTGCTAATCAGAGAGTTTCGCACCCAATACACGGCTTGCACCGTTGGAATGGAACGACACAAACAACAGCACCAAACTTTAGAGGGGAAGTTTCTATATTGGTTGGCGAAACTGGATGTCCAGCAACAACTTTATACTATAATATTGTAAGGTGTTCTGATGGGACGGTAAAACAAACGACAACTGTAATTAACATAGTTAATCAATCACTTTCAAAGGCGGGAGATTCATATCCGGCTGGAGGTTATGTATGGAATGGCACGACGACAACAACGCCAACAGAAAATATAGGTACTGTTACCATATTGACAGGCGAATTTGGTTGTAATTAATTTGAGTTTTCGGCAAAAAAAACTATATTTTTAAATTTAAACGAAAAAAGAACATGAACATTAGCGGAATTAATCTCGTTATGGCTTGCTCACAAAATGTACAGTGTTTTGAAAACTTTATAACTTCCCCTGGAAGCGAAAAAAGCAACATCATAGCACTTGCATTGGTTGAAAAAGGCGAATTAGAGGCCGAAGATGTTACCGAAGCGTTGATTTCAGATGGAACTACTGCTGCAGATGATGTCATTGACATTATTAGAGCTTTACAACTATCTGGTAAGGCGTATTATTTCCCAAATGGGCATTTAAACGGTAAAAAATCAAAGCCAGAGGAAAAGATGGCTTCGGTAACATATGGGTTACAAAACGACCCACAGCCAACCGGAGAAGTAAATAACGTATTTGAGTTTGTGTATGAATATTTTTATTCAACTCAAACGGTAAAGTGGATGAACTGGTTACGTCAGAACCTTGTAAATTATGACGTTGTGTATTGGACTGAAAGTAAAGTACATTTGGTTATAGGTAAAAAAGTAACATGGTTTGGGATCGGACATGAGATAACCGGCAATTCTGCAGATATTATTAACGGTGGTTTTTCTTTCCGTTATTTGGGCGATGGTGAGCCAGTGCCTTATGGTAATGTAGATGCAAGTAAATTGGAAGGATTTACTAAGTTGACAATTACAGATCCTACTTTGGATGCATTAAAACTTGCAAAAGATACTTGCGGGAGTCCTTGTAATGTATTTACGGCAGTTGCAGCCGGAACTTTGACAACTACACTTGATTTCAATGTTACAGGACAAACTAACTGTTTGAAATGGGAACTTCATGTAGATTGTGGTGGTGGGTTGCCTACTGGAACTTTGATTGATGAAAATACCGGTATTGTAACTGTAAATGCTCAACCGGCCAACACAAAAAGAAAATTCCGCGTTTTGGCAATATCAAGTGCTTGTGTTGTTGGTGAATATTGCATGGAAATTGTAACTAAGCCAGCTTGATAATTTTTTCTTTCTTAATTTGATTTAAAAATCCGATGTTAACGATAACAGATATTCAGGAAAAATTAAAGTTGATTTTAGAAGAAAATCAATTGAAACATTCGTTTTATGATGAATCTGTTAAAATAGCAAATGAGATTAATGAAACTTTTGGTGATGATTATCCAGCTTTTTTAAATTTGGAAAGGCCAAAAGAGGCAAAGAAAGACAAAGAATATCGTAAGTCAGTGTTTAAGAATCCGGTTAAAGGTCACTTGAGCCGGATTCTTGACAAACTTATCAAGGTTGAACAATCAGAGGATTTTTTAGTTAATTATCCACTTGATGATTCTGGAATTAATTTATTAAGAGACTATTGCGAAAATAATTTCAACGGATCAAATAGCTTGGTGAATTGGCTTTTTACAATTGGGGTAAATGCTTATGCAAAAACTCCAAATTCAGTAATTGCCGTTTTAGACACAAATCCGCCACAAACACAAACAGATAGCTACAAACCATACCCAAAGATTTTTTTAGAATCTGATGTTTTATATTTTGTTAAAAACAAATATTGTGTTTTAAGACAAATTTTATCTCAGGATGAAACAAACTACTTTTTTATCGATGAAATATCATATTGGATAGTAAATCATTCGACTTTAGGCAATCGTGAAAAATTGCAAGTTACAAGGCCAAATTCAGCATTATTGCGGTGTAATGCCGGCTTTAAAATTAGGCCGACATATTGAAAAGACTGATTCAAGTGAAAATGTTTTATTTAAATCTTTACTATCTGATTCTTTGCCTGACTTTAAAAAGGCTATATCCAGAAGTTCAGATATTGAAATTGAGCTGAATCATCATGTACATACGCTTGAATGGCAAATGTCCCTAAAAAATGCCCTACTTGCAATGGCAGAAAAACAATACCTACTTTAGAGAGCCCTAATGCCAAATGTAAAACTTGTGACGGTCACGGGACTTTATCATGGGGCAATCTTGATGTATTATTGATTGATACCTATGAGGATAATTTTCTTAAAGATCAAAGCAAATTCCCTTTCAATTCTCCAGGTGGTTTTATACCAAGAAATATTGCAGCTGTTCAGGAATTGACAAAGGCATATTATAATCATGTTGACGATGCTTATGATGCAATTGATTTTGGAATATTGCGTAAAAAAGATTTAAATTCAGCAGAATCTGGTCTTTCAAAACAATATAATAGACTTGAATTTTCTCAAAGGATATATTCAGAAGGTAGGCATTTGATTGAAAATATTCTGATTCCTATTTATAAGTTTATTGACGCTCAATTATTTGGTATAAATGCTGAAAATCAAAAATTTGTAAGAATACCGGAAATAACTATTCCAATTTCATTTGATGTAATGTCACCTGAAATGGTTTTAGCTGAAATAAAAACCGCTAAAGATTCGGGAATGAGTGCCGAAATTGTAAAGTCTTTAGAATTGAAATATTGCAAGTTGGTTTTTGGTGACAACTCAAAAGAAACAAAAAATATTATTGATGAAATAAGTTTAAATCCGACTTTAGGAATGAGCGTTTCGGATGTTATTAGCTTGTTTGGTGGCGGTGCTGGAACTTCTACAAATGGACTTTCTGAAACTTATTACATTATTGGAGCCAATTTTAAAGCGTTTATTGATCGGGCTATAAGAGAAGAAATGAAATGGGAAAGTATGGAGGCGGTTGAAAAATGGAATATTCTTGTAAAATATGCCAATGAATTAATATCTCAAAGGCCACAAATGCCAACGTTGCCAGTAGTTGAAGTGATATAAAATGGATGAACAAGATTTGAAAATATTAGACGAAATAGATGCCAAACTTGAAGGTTTGGTATTTGCTTTTGTTGAAAATTTCAATCTAAAAGTTTCAAAAGAAATTCAAAATTCTATTTTAGATTTTATTGATACTTTGAGTTCTGACTTAGATTTAACTTCCAGACTTGAAAGGAATAAAGTAATTAATAAATTCCGTGATGAACTTGCAAAGACTATTCAAAACGGAGCTATTGCCGATGGATATTTGACTTTATTAACCGGGTATAAAGAAATAGTTGCAATCGCAAATGAGTATTTTTCGGCTTTAAGTTCGGCATACAAAAAAGAATTATACCGTGAAATATATAAAGAATCAATACTTTATTTGAAAGAATCTCTAACAGGTGCCGGAATAAGTCAAATTGTGAGTAATAAAATCGTTGACAAAATCTATGATTTAAATATGACCGGAATCACAAAAAAAGAACTTCGGGCATACTTAAAAGATTATTTTTCAAAGGCAAATATTACAACCAGGTATGTAGAACAAATTACGACTGATTCATTATACCAAATGACACAGACTTATCAATTAAAGATAAGCAATGATCTTGGTATTGAATACTATTATTATGCCGGAACAAAAATGAAAACAAGCCGGCAGTTTTGCATTTCAAGATATGGCAAAGTTTTTACAAAAAAGGAAATTCAGTCATGGCCGGAGTTGAATTGGGCAGGAAAAATACCTGGAACTGATAAAAATACTATATTTGTGTATAGAGGAGGATATAATTGCCGACATACATTAAGGCCAATTTCAAAGAATTTGTATCAAAAACTTAATAAATAAAATGGAAAAAGAATTTATAGTTACCAAAAAAAAGGTTTTGAAAAATGTTCAACCTGAAACATTCAAAACTAATCAGACGTGGATTAATGACAACAAAAAGTTTATGAAAGTCCACGGAATGACTTATGAGGAAATTAAAGCCGAAAAAGAAGAAGTCATTGTTCAGGAATCAATTTCGACTAAAAAAGAAAAGTCAAAAAAGACAAAAGAAACTGAAATTGCTGATGAAAGTCAGGAGATTGATTTTAAAGAAAAAGAAGAAGAAAACGAAATTTAATTTTAAACGATAAATTTTATGAAAGAATTAAAAAATATGGTTATCGTGGAAGAAACGATAAATACGGGATTTATAAATGAGCATGGGAAAGTAGTTACAAGCTCAAAAACAAAAAGGAAGGCACTTGGTAAGGAATATGCCGAAAAGGTTATTAAAACCGATGAAACCATTAAAATCATTGGTCCGGCTTATGAGGTTATCAGGAAAATCGGAGGGAAAACGATTCGACAGGTTTTAACTTTAGAAGAAGCTGAAGCTATTGAAGGAGTTAAAACAAATCAAACTGTAATTGATTTTAATCCTCAAAAAGAAGAAGTTGAAAACAAAGTAACTGATTCAGAACCTGAAAAAACAGAAGAATCAACGGAAAAGAAAAAGGCAGGAAGAAAACCAAAAGAAGAAAAAGAATGATTTGTTTGGAAAAATTATCTAAACAATACTATTTTTATAAAAAATTTTACGGCTGAAAAGCAAATCACTGGTTAATTTATTTAACAAATCAATTTTAAAATCATGGCTAAAACATTAGCAAATCTCTTAACTGACATTGTGAAAAGGGCGAAGCTCAATACCGATGACAGAAAAACAATTAAGGCGGCTTTAGAAAACACGGCCTTATCAAGTATCGAAATTGACGAATCAGATTATGATTCAATGCTGGAATCGTTACACAATATTGATACGGCACGAAACATTTTAGAGCCACAAATCACTCAAAAGGTTAAAACCGAAACTTTAAACGGTTTTGATGCTCAAATTCTTGAAATTCTTGGTGAAGGTTTGGACGATTCCGAATTGCAAGAGTTGAAAAATGAGGCCAAAACGCCATCTAAGCTAAGAAAGGCATTTGAAACTCAAAAGAAAAAGCTCGAAACAAAGTTAGGTAAAGCACAAGGAAATGGAGATGCTGACCTTGAAAAAGCATTAAGAAAAGAAATCAAAGAGTTGAAAGATTCAATGAAAACGGCTGATGAGTCCCACATCCAAAAGATGAAAGACCAGGAAGCAAATCACAAAAAAACTTTGTTTGAAACGAAACTCCAAACATTGTTAACTTTGAGAACTGATATTGCGGATGACTTTAAAACGTCAAGACATTTTGCCGAAAACTTCAAGGCGGATTTGAATGAATTCTTAGCGAAAAACAATATCGAAGTTGACCATGAAACCGAAAAACTTTTAAACAAAGAAACCAAAACTCCTTTTACTACAAAAACTCATGATGAGGTAAATCTCGATTGGGCTATTGGTTCGGTAATTAAGGAGTACAAGTACGAGAAAAAAAGTAATGTACCTGATCCAGTGGAAATTGATATTGATTTTTCAAAAGACCCTAAAAAAGGAGTATTTGAAAGAATCAGAGCAAAAAATGGAAACTGAGTCACAAATAATTAAATAAATGTCGGAATTAGCAATTACCTGTCAAAAAGTAGTCAAAAATCTTGACGATTCTGTTTTGGCTGCTGGTGTAAATATGCCAAATATTGGGCTTTTGCGTGCCGCCCTTTCTCCGCAAAATGCGAGAATTAGAGCCGCTTTATATCCTGAAAGAGAGGATGGAACTGTATCTTACGATGAGAATGGTTATCCAGTAGCCAATCTTGATTTTCGTGTAGCTGGTGATCTTACTGAAGATGATGTTGTGACTTCTGCCACTTGTGGGGGAACTGAAACAATGTCAAAACGTGAAAGGGTTAAGTATATCATCAACCAATATGCTGAATTGGGATACAAAATCACAAATGCAACTGCAAATGCGATTTGTGCCGAATATGATGCTGTTGAAGCCCAATTTGCCGGAAAACATGGAGTTCGTTCTAACGTTGGAGGAAATAGAAGAAATACCATCAATGGTCAACTTGCAGACCGTGTTAGAAAAATTATCAATCATATTGATACCTATGCAGGAACTAAACTTGCTGCGGGTGTAGGTGCCAATAAACTTTATCCAGATCCTGATAATGCAGGCGAATTCCTTTCTGATGCTCAATTGATAAAATTGTTTGATGTAAACAATCTAAACAATCCTCCTTTGTCTGACTTTGCCGAGGAAGTTGACAAACTTCAATTAGTGCATCAATTAAGTGGAAGGCCAATTATCATAACCGATAGCCTGGACATGAGAAGATATTTCAAAAAACTTGAAATTGCTTGCTGTTCTGATGTTGGTTTAAATTATGGTGATTTGCTTAATTCACCTTATGAGTATTATTACTCTGACAAATTAACCGCTGCCCTTGGTGAAACCGAAGCAAACAATATCATTGTCTTGTGGCCTGAAACATTTGTTTTCTTGAATATTGACAAATGGAGAAATATGCAATTGGTTGCCGGGAAAAATCAAATCAAAGCTACTACTTTTGGTTCATTTAGAATTGTAGAGCCTCAATTTAGATTTGATGACCCTGCTTATATTCAGGATTATGGCGATCCTGCTATGATTTTTGATTTAAGGCTTATTGAGCAAGATTGTGATAACAGCGGAAATGCGGCATTCGCATTGACGTTTGTTCCTTCTATGCAGTATAATTTTGTCACATCCCCTGCAAATACAGATGGAGTAACTGGTATTTTCCAATACAAAATTGATAACGGAGTAACTCCTTGATCTGGTTTTTGATTGTTATTTTAAGACGGCCTTTTGAAAGATTGGCCGTTTTTTTTTGTAATATTGTGAAAACAAACATTTTAATCATGAAAAAACAAAAAATCTTATTCGTTCTAATTTTAGTTTTATTTGCCGTTGTGGTGTCTTTTGGTCAAAACGTGGTAAAAGATACCTCTAATGTAAAAAAGCCGTCAGAGGGCAAACTGTACTATCAAAAAAAGGATAAATCATTGTATTTATATCGTGAAGGAAAATTTGAGATTGATAACAAGTTTAACGAAGTAGTTATTATTTCACCGCCAAATGAAGTAATTTTTAAAAAAGTTGCAGATTGGGATGATAAAATTACAGGATTGCACATGGATATTGAAGCATGGCGATTAGATGGAAAATTTTACTTATTAAGAAATTATAAGAACGGAGATGAATATGCAATATCCGGAATAAACATTTTAAAGGATAATGTAAAAATTTCAAATCTTAATTTAGGTAATATAAAAATAGACACATCAGTGCCTGAAACTAATTTAAATGGGCTTTTCCCTTACAAAAATTTCCCTACCGAATCGTTTTTAAAATTAAATACAAATTATTTTTTTAAAGATGGGGTTTTTTATAAAAATAAAATTCAGGGGAATGAATATAAATTTAAATTAGATGTGATATTGAGCTATTGGAATGGGTTTACAAGAGATTATGTGAATTGCCCTCCGGGTGTTGGGAGTTGTAATCCTAATGGATATAATCCGCTAGTAAATGAGCCGAGCCGTAATAGGTTTGGATTGAGTTTGTATAATCAAAAGCCGCCATTTTGGGGATCTTACCATGAGCCCAGGACGATTACAATGACTGATTATCGCGACGGTCAAAATATAAGTGTCAACGGAACTGCGACTGTTGATTTTAACTACACGCAAGCCTCGCTTGACAAGGATCTTGAATATGCTTCGGGTGCCGGAGTAAAGGCGTTTAATTTCTTTTTGTACGCGGATAATACGATTATAAGCGAGCATTCGAGGTTTTATTTGACAAGCAAGTCACCGTTCAAAGAAAAAGTTCAATACGCTTATACCCTGAATAACCTTGATAAGGGCATGGTGTTGAAGATTGCTAAAGAAATGACAACCAAATATTATTATAAATACAACAATAGGCCGGTCGTATGGATTAACGATGTGAGGGGAACGCAGTTTAGTACCGAGAGATATATTTTGCAGTCGGGAGCTCATTGGGTAGTTGAACCAAATGAAAGCTACTGGAAGGAGAATGAAGGCTATACAGGGCCTGTGAGATTGGAGCCTGCGGATGGGTTTGTGAGGTGTAATGGTGAGGTGAGGCGGACTGTGTTTGTGGATTTGCTAAAGAGTTTGGTGCCAAATGTTTTTTTGATACATGACCATACGTGGTTTTATGACTATGATCGCCCGAGTGGATTTGATGCACTTGGGGCTTATACGGCACCGATATCGGGACCTAATAGACCTTATACCCAAGCTGAGCATATATCAGCTCATAAGTCGGAGCTGGAAAATAGACTGAATGCGGGTAATACTGTTATCCCGACGATCACGCTAGGTTTTCAGAATATGTTTCAGTTTAAGCCTCAGGCACCATCTATTCATGAGGCTACTAATCAGGATATTGAGAATCATTTTAAGATGATAGCGGAGCTGGGTGAGAAATGGGGTGATAAGCTGCCGTTTGTAAATGTTTATTCTTACTCTGAAATGTTGGAGTGTGGACAGTGGGCGTTAGTTCCAAGATTAAACAACGATGGCACTATTGACGATAGTAAATTGAAAATTTTAGCAAATATTTTAAAGTAATATTCCTGTTGCGATAATTTAAAGGCTTAGAATTATTTTTTTAAGCCTTTTTTCTTTTAATTTTGGGTAAATAAAAAAAATCATTTATGAATTTAAGCAAAAACTTTACTTTAAATGAGCTTTTACGTTCGGATACTGCAAATAGATTAAAGATTGTAGAACAATATACCCCAAGCCAGGCCGTAGTTGAAAACCTTAGAAAACTTTGCATTAATATTTTGCAGCCATTACGGAATCATTTAGGAGTTCCAATAAGAATTACTTCTGGATTCAGGTGCAAAAGAACAAATAAGGCTGTTGGTTCTAAAAGTCAAAAAAGCCAACACGTAGAAGGAAAGGCTGCAGATATTGAAGTAGATGGAATGACAAATCAAGACTTAATGAGATTTATTATTGATTTAAATCTACCATTTGACCAATTAATAAATGAATATGAGCCTAATGGATGGGTGCATATTTCATACGATGAAAAAAGAAACAGAAAGCAAGTATTAAAAATTGATTAAACTATAATTTAAAATGAAAGACTTCTTTATTGATGCAACTGTTAAAGCCGGGCTTCAGTTTGCTTTGTACTTCTACATATTGATAACAGCACTTTATAATTGGCTGGATAAATTTAATATGCATCTTGACTTTTTGTATTTAGGGCTCATTGGAACGATACTTGCAAATGCAATAAGTCTTTATATGACTATTAAAAATTCAAAGTCGGAAAGAGTTTTAATTAGTCGAAAATCTGTTTTACTCACGGTTTTAGAACTTGTAATAGGCCCAGTATCAACAATGGTATTTATGAGCTTTTTATTTGATGGCGAAATAAGCAAAACAACAACTCTTTTGGCTGTTGGATTTGGTGCATTTTGGGAGGTTGCATGGAGTTTATTCCGGGGTAAATTTAAAGAATATTTTAAAGGAGCTTCATTTAGTAATAATCAAAATATTCAATCAATCGAAGGGGATAATGACGGAGAGTCAAATCCTCCTAAGCCTCCAAAATAATTATGAATAAAAGGCATATAATATTCCAGATAGGTGCAATAATAGTAATTTATATCAATATCGTTTATCATTTATTTTTCAGTGGTGGCGAAATTGATACATTATTTTATTACACATTTATCCCTTTGGCATTTTGTTTTTTATTAATGGGCTATCCAAATAAAAATTGGTTTATTTGGATGGCTTTTTTTTTCTTCAGGTGCAAATTCTCTTTATAACTTCCTAAAATTAATAGGATATTATGATTATGATTATGAAGGAATAAAAGTATTTGTGCCAACGATAACTTTAGGATCAATGGTAATTTATGGAATCAAATATTATTTTAAAATCAGAAAAGCCAGGAAATCCAAATATTTATAAAAAAATGGGGACGTTTATTTTAACCAACTTTTTTGCAAAATTCATTAATTTCAGTTTTCCAATTTTTATTTATTTTGGATAGCAAATCAACAAACACTGATGCAAGCTTATGAAGAGCAAACAGCTATGCTTGACAGGAATAAGTCATTAGGTATGTTTATTATGTTTGTAATCTGGGGAGTTGTAAATTCGCTGATCCATTATGAAAAATATTTAATCAGAAAAGCTGAAAGGAAAAGATTTGAAATTGAGAATGAAAAAATGAGGTTAGAAAACGAAAACATAAAACAAACATTAAAATGAAACTAAAACTGATTGAAAGATTATTTGGGCCGGTGACTAAAGGCGTTCAAAATGCTATTACTATTGTTGTGATTGCTTTTTTTATTGGAGTAGTTACTTGGATATATTTTAAGACAAAACAAGCCATTCAAGGCATTAAAACTGAAATTACACACAATCATAAGGACTATAAGAGTTTGGTTCATTCTGATAGCCTAAAAACAGATTCTTTGGTTATTTTTAAGTTTAATTTGAATAACAAAGAAATCCAGGTGCAAAACTTGAATACAAAGATTATTGAGGATAGCACTTTGAGTAAATCTTTGATTGGTCAACTGCAAAAACAAAATCTTTTCCTAAATAGGCTAAATAAACAATATGAGGCACAAATGCCATGCCGTACAAAGATTATTACCAAAAAGGTATTTGGAAAAGATTTGATTGAGATTAAGATTATTCCTTGTGATAGTCTTTGACATATACTAATGAGTGCCGACAATTAAAATATTTAGGCGGATTAATAAAATGATCCAAAATATAAATTTTCCCTCTGAATATTTTATACTTCAAAGTAGTTCTTTGAATTTCGTCAACTTCAAATTTTGGTTTTATAAAAAAAAGAAATATTTTTTCAAAAAATGTCATTTTGGTTGCCTTTTTCAAATTGAAAGCTGAAAAGAAAGCACCCCTGCTAATAATTGGTTCACAAAATTTCCTATGTTCCATTTTCTTTATTTTTTACAATTTATTATTTTTTCTGAATTATTAAAACAATATGATATAAATTCAGCGTGTTCTAATGCCTCATGCTTATTAAATGTATCTATTTTTTCATCACCTATCAAAATATATTGAAAAAATAAACGCCCTATAACAATATACATAAGCAAGCGGGCTTGATACTTCACTTAGTATTTCGGGTTTAAAGAGCATAGCCCGCCTGCTCATGTACTAATCGTTACCTGCTATGCTGTGACAACAACTCCGACAATTCACGAAGCTGATTAGCGTGTTCAGGTTTCAATATAAATTCATCCCATTGACCGTATCTACATTTATAACCAAAAATGTATTTTAAACCAGCTTTCAATCTTCTCCAAAAGCCGTGTTTTACCAAATGAATATAACAATAGATTAAGTTATCCTCATTGTCGTGTTCAATGATTATTTGATGTTCACGGCTACTGCAATCGCAAATAAGCACAGCAGGTAACACGGGTTTGGCTATATTGCCGTTCAGTTCTTCGTTTGACATTTTATCTATAATTTAAAGTTTTGTAATTCTAATTAACTTTTGTGTTCGGCAACATCGCCAAGCCTGAAACCGTTATCAACCACAAAGCAACAAAACAAAATCCACACTAAAAAATAAAATGTTATATTTTTTAAAACAAAAGTAAAAATATTATAAAATAGTTTTTTATTTCAAAATTAGTATTAAATTTGCAACATGAAAAACAAAGAATCGTCATCAGAACTTGAAACCGTGAAACTCTTATCGCATGACGATATTTTAAGCCGGGTTAAATATCTCAATTCTGAAAAAGGCATTATGTATAAAAATATTGCCTCTGAGGCTAAAATTTCAAAGTCTTACTTTTTGCAGATTATAAATGAAAATTTCCCTAATCAGAAATTCCAGGAGAAATCACAATTGAGAATGAGCATTTACTTTAAAAAGCCTGAAATAAAGGCCATGCTAAAAGATTTTCGTAAATAAATTTTAAACAATAAATATATGACTGGATTATCAGTAATTATAAGAAATAAGAATCAGTTTAATAAGGTTAAGGAATTTTTATCGGATGAAGTTTTATATTTAGATTTTGTGCCAAAAATGGCAGAAATTGAAACATCAATAGTAATTATACCAAACTTAGATTATTCTTTGGGAAGTGTAGGAAGTTCAGATTATCAAAAACAATCTGGATTGAGGTTAATTGAATTTTCTGATTTTTTCAAAGAATAAAAATAACAAAAAAAATACATAAAAATATTTTTTATTTCAATAAGTTATGCTTTACTTTGCATAACTTATTTTTTATCAAACAATTATAACGAATGAAAAAAGACGATTACCAGGAGTTTTTGAAATCAAAACAAAAAACATTCATTGAATCTGGTTTTGAAATTGAAGAATCGGAATTGAATCCATTGCTTTTTGACTTTCAAAAATATGCAATTAAGATTGCCATAAGAAAAGGGCGTTTTGCCTTATTTGAAGATTGCGGGCTTGGGAAAACTTTTCAACAATTAGAATGGTCAAGGGTAATTTCAGAAAAATATCAAAAACCTATATTGATATTGGCACCTTTAGCAGTTGTTGAACAAACAATACATGAAGGAAATCATTTTGGAATAGAAGTTTTTAAACTAAATCCAAATGATGTAATTATGCCAGATGAAAATAGAATATTTATAACTAATTATGACCAACTAAAAAATATTGATTGTTCTGTTTTTGTTGGAGTTGTTTTAGATGAAAGTTCTATTTTAAAAGGCCGGGACGGTGCCACATCATCATTAATTATTTCTTCATTTAAAAATACTCCTTACAAATTAGCTTGCACCGCTACGCCTTCACCAAACGATCATATGGAATTAGGTCAACATAGTGAGTTTTTAGGAGCTATGAGCTATTTAGAAATGCTTGCAATGTACTTTGTTCACGATGGAGGAGAAACAAGTAAATGGAGATTAAGAAAACACGCTACAGATGATTTTTGGAAATATGTTTGTTCATGGTCACTTTCAATTGATAATCCTAAAACGCTTGGATATGATGGTTGTGGTTATGAATTGCCAGAAATAGAATTTATTGAGCATTTAATTCATGTTGAAAATAATACAAATACTCTTTTTGGTGATGTTGTAGTTTCTGCAACTGATATACATCAAGATTTAAACCGTTCATTTGATGCAAGAATGAAAAAAACAATTGAATTAGTTCAAAATTCAAATGAACAATGGATAGTTTGGTGCTTAAGAAATACAGAATCAGATTATTTAGAAAAACATTTAAATTCTTTTTATCAAGAAACTGAAATTTCAGGAACACTTTCGAATGGTGAAAAATTATCAATTGGATATGATAAAAAAACATCAAAAGATGCTATAAATGTCCAAGGATCTGATTCGCCAGAATTTAAAGCAAAACACCTAAACGGATTTGCTAATAATGAATTTAAAACTTTGATTACTAAAACTTCAATTGCATCATTTGGTATGAACTATCAAAATGCTTGTAATATGATTTTTACTTCTTACGATTTTAAATTTGAATCATTTTATCAGGCAGTAAGGAGAGAATACAGATTTGGTCAAAAAAGAAAAGTATATGTTCATTTATTGGTGCCGGAAAGTCAGTTAAATGTAAGGAAATCAATACTTGAAAAGGAATCAAAACATAAAGAAATGATTCGTGAAATGGCCAAATATTCAGCTTTAACAGACTATAAAAAAAATAAATCAAGTGTTATGATTGAGAAAAAAGAAATTAAAACAAAAGATTATAAATTGTTTAATGGTGATTGCGTAGAAGAATCAAAAAAAATAGCTGATAATTCAGCAGACTTAACAGTTTTTTCTCCTCCTTTTGCGGAATTGTATGTTTATTCAGATAGTCCTAATGATATGGGAAATGTTTCTGACTATAAACAATTTGAAGAACATTTTAAATTTTTGATTCCAGAAATAAAAAGAATACTTAAACCGGGCAGGATTTGTGCCGTTCATTGCATGGATTTGCCAATTCAGAAAGGGAAAGAAGGTTATATTGGATTACGTGACTTTTCAGGAATGCTGATTGATTGGTTTCAAGAAAATGGTTTTATTTATCATTCAAGGGTTACAATTTGGAAAAATCCAGTAACAGAAATGCAAAGAACAAAAGCATTGGGATTACTTCACAAAACTATCAAAAAAGACAGTTCAATGAGTAGGGTAGGTATTCCGGATTATATATTGTTTTTTAGAAATGATGGAGAAAATCAAATACCAATTGAACACCAGGATATTGATCCAAAATTACCAAATTATCTGCCAGTAGATTTGTGGCAAAAATATGCATCCCCAGTTTGGTATGATATTGATTATTCAAGAACATTGCAATATCGTTCGGGCCGTGATGGAAATGACGAGAAACATATTGCACCATTACAATTAGATACAATAGAAAGGGTAATTCATTTATATTCTAATGAGGGAGAAACTATTTTTAGTCCTTTTGGTGGTATTGGTTCAGAGGGTTTTCAGTCATTGAAAATGAAAAGAAAATCTATTTCAATTGAGTTAAAAGGTAGTTATTTTAAACTTAATGCCCAAAATCATAAAGCTGCAGTTGATGAAAATGAATCCGTTTTAACACTATTCTAATGCAAATTTTCAAAACATCATTTATTCAAGTCTTTTTGGTAAGCATAAATACAATATGCTTATCGAAAGGCTTATATTTTGGAGTTGCATTGTTTGGTTTTTTAATATCATGGTTTTGGGTAACTAATGTAAAAAAAGCAAATATTGCGACTAAAAAAGACCAATTTATATATGCATTTGGTGCTATGATTGGCGGTTTATCAGGTTTAATTTTAACTAAAATAATTTTATAAAAATATGTACTATTGTAAAGGAAAGCTAAATTTAAGCAAGTTGGATGAATTTATTGAAAACCATCCGGAATTGGTTAAAGAAAACAAATCCGGGGATTTAGAAATTCAGATTGACACTGTTTTTCATACTTACCCTGGTCAAAATGGCAACAACATGACAATTACTATGTTTGATCCAAAACGTGCAAAAGGGGAAAGCCGTAAAACATTTGCCGGTTGTGTTTTTGACTTTGATCAATTAAAAAAGATGTTTGTATGAAAGAACATAGATTCCCATATAAATGGACTTTAAAAGATGCTGTATTTACAAAAGACAAAGGAACGGTTTTTAGTTGTTTTGCTTGTGGCGGTGGCTCGACTATGGGCTACAAATTAGCAGGTTTTGATGTTATTGGATGCAATGAGATTGACCCTAAAATGATTGAAGCATACAAAGCTAATCATAATCCTAAATATGCTTATTTAGAGCCAATACAGACTTTTAAATTAAGAACTGATTTACCTGATGAACTTTACAATTTAGATATTTTGGATGGTTCACCGCCTTGCAGTAGTTTTTCTATGGCTGGTAATCGTGAAAAAGATTGGGGCAAAGATAAGATTTTTAGAGAGGGTCAACAAAAACAGATTTTAGACACTTTGTTTTTTGATTTTATTGATTTGGCAAAGAAATTACAACCTAAAGTTGTGGTTGCTGAAAATGTAAAAGGCTTATTATTAGGTGAAGCAAAAGCCTATGTAATGCAAATATACAAAGAGTTTAACTTAGCTGGTTATCATTGCCAACATTGGTTATTAGATGCTTCAAAAATGGGTGTACCACAAAGGCGTGAACGTGTATTTTTTATTGCATTGCGTAAAGATTTGGCAAAGCCTTTTTTAAAGCAAATGAATTTGTTTGATATTTTGCCAGAGTTGAACTTGGAATTTAAAGAACAAAAAATTATATTTTCTGAAATATCAGATAATGAAGATATGAATACAGACTTACCACCTGTTGCCGGGAAATTGTGGTATAAATGTATTGCAGGTGAAAGTTTGTCAAGTGTTCCAGAAAGCAATGGGAGTTTTTTTAATGATATAAAAGTTAGTAAAGAAAATGTATTGCCAACACTTGCAAGCCAAAACAAAGTATATCATTCAGACATACCAAGAAGATTGAATAATCTTGAATATCTATTAGGTGCTACATTTCCGACTGATTACGATACAAAGGATATGAAGGCGTTTTATATGTGTGGTATGTCCGTCCCCCCAGTCATGACCGCACAAATAGCAACTCAAATATATGAACAATGGTTATCAAAACTTTAAAACAATGAAAAACAAACCAAACTTATTCAGTCAAGATTTAAAGCCTCCAAAAACAGCAATTCAGGAGGTATTATTTGAAATGATTACCAACAGTAATGTATCAATTGTTTCATTTTTTTGGATGCCAGGATTTCGGACAAGAATATCAGATTTGAAATTAAAACATAATCTACCATTTGACAACATCGAAAAAACCGGTAAAAATAAATTTGGCAGGGAATATGTTTTTCAGGTTCATGTTTTAAAAAATGAAAATATTGAACTTGCAAAGTCTATTTATAAAGATATTCAAAAGAACTCAAAAGAGGTTGATTTTAGAAAATAGATGTTACAAATTATAGGTAAATTCTATAAAAAAATGTTTTAAATTATAGGGAAAAATGAAATATTTAATTATTCCAAAAATCGGAACTCCATTTTTTACAAATTGGTATGAATACGAAAATAATTGGTCAGATGATTATTTAATGATTTTCAACGGAGGCCAATATTCAATTGACGGTAAAACTTGGGAAAATATAGAAATTGACCATTTATAAAATAAATTTTAGGGAAATGTTTTTATATTTGAAACCTTTAAAGTAAATTTGTGTATGGAATCATTAAAAGTTGATAAGACCAAACTAAAAACGGTCAAAAATTATGCTAATCTAAAAGGATATACACCACAAAGGATATATCAATTAGAGAAAGATGGTCAAGTTAAGTTTACAGAAATTGACGGAGTTAAATTTGTAGATTTAAGCAAGTAATTTTTTTTTGTTAAAAAATTTTAAAGTTATAAAATGATTCATTCAGAGAATATTAATAAACCTTTTTTATTAAATACGAAAAATTGGTTTAAAGTAACATCAGAGTTTAATTCTATTGAAAGCGATATTTTTTTCAAAGAGTTAATTAATATTTACTTAGGAAATGAAATAAATATTAATTTACCTAAAAACATTTCTAATGCTTTAGGTAATTATTCAGAATTAATATCGGAAAATGACCAACAGATAAAAGAAAGTCATTGGAATTGGAAAGGAGGAATTTCTGATGAAAATAACTTAATAAGGTCAAGCTCAGAATATAAAAAATGGAGATTATCCGTATTTATAAGAGATAACTTTATTTGTCAATCTTGTAACAAAAAAGGAAGAGTTTTAAATGCTCATCATATAATACCTTTTTCAATAGATAAAAACCTTAGGTTTGAATTATCTAACGGGATTACTCTTTGTAAGGGATGCCATATTGAACTACATAAAACAGAAAGACCATGGCATTAAGAGACCAACCATATTTACCTCTATATATTCAGGACTTTATGACTGATGAAAAGTTAATTGAATGCAGTGCTTCAACTACTGGTGTTTACATTAGAATTATGTGTTTGATGCACAAATCAGAAGATTACGGAAAAATTTTGCTAAAGCAAAAATATAAGCAAACAGAAAAGCAAAGTTTAAATTTTGCTACACAACTTGCTAAAAGTTTGCCTTATAATTTGGGTGAAATAGAACAATCAATTGAGGAGCTTTTAAATGAAAAAGTACTTGAAATAAGAGATGATTTTTTAATTCAAAAGAGAATGGTTAAGGACAATGACATTAGCTTAAAGAGGTCTATTTCAGGAAGTAAAGGAGGTATTTCAACTCAAAACAAGGATAAAAAACCTAAAAGAAAATTTGCTAAACCAAAAAGTAAAGCAAACTCTGAAAATGAAAATGAAAATGAAAATGAAATTGAAATTGAAAATGGAATTAAAATTGACTATGAAAATTTTATTTTGTTTTGGAATAAGAAAGTTGAAAAATCATTAATTCCAAAAATCGACAAACTTACCGATAAAAGAAAAAAGTCTTTGAGAATTTTATTTAGTGAATTTTCAAAAGAAAAATTTGCAGAGGTTTTAAATATTGCTTTAAAATCAGATTTTTTAACAGGAAAAACAAAAGAAGGATTTGTATTAACTTTTGACTTTTTTTCAAACAAAAATAACTTTATTAAAGTCATGGAAGGGAATTATGCAAATAAAGAAAAATCCATTAATGAAACCCCAAAAATAGTAGCAAGTACACAACATTACGAAAAGCCATTAGAGCCAACAGAAGAAGAAAAAATAGCATTTAGAAAAGAAAACGGATTAATTGACTAATGGCAAAAGATTATAAAAAATATGATAAATCACTAAGTGAGCAAGTTAAAAATATTGCTGATTATCAAGGCATGCAAATGCCGTATGATATTGAGCAAGAAAATTACATCATTGGCACTATAATAGCAGTTCCAAACGAATTGTTTAATGTAATTGATATGTTGAATGAATTTGATTTTTATTCAGAAAAAAATCAAACAATTTATAGAGCAATTATAAATTTACACAAAAAAGGACAATCATGTGATTCACTTGGAGTAGTTAGGGAATTGAGATCAACTGGAGAAATTGAATTCGTTGGAGGTGCAAGGACAATAGCAGAATATACATCTAAATATTGGGCGTTTAAAAATATGCAACAAATTGCATTGTATATTGTTGAATTATCAAAAAAAAGACAGTTAATTACATTAGGCACAAAAATAACTCACAAGTCTTATGATAGTACCTCAGATGTATTTGAGCTTATAGATGAAGTTCAAAAAGGAATAGTCGAGTTATTGACTTTTAAGTTTTCAAAAGAAACTGATTTTATTGCGATTGCAACAAAATCATACAAAGATATTTCAGAAAGAAAAGAAAACGAGTTGCCAGGTATTCCATCAAAATTTAGGCAATTAAATCAATTAACAGGAGGATATAGAAAAGGGAATTTATATACAGTCGCAGGAAGGCCGGGAATGGGTAAATCTCTTTTCTTGGTTAATGAAGCATATCACCAGGCATCAGTAGGATTTAAGACTGTTATTTTTTCACTTGAAATGCCGGCATCAGAAGTTACTACAAGAATATTTTCTTTAGGAACTCAAATTGAAAGTTATAAATTTGATAAAAATATCCTCACAAATGATGAAAGATTGGTAATTGAAAAATTCATTCATAATAATTTTCATAATAATATTTTTATTGACGATTCAGGAGGTATTGACTTAATGTACATAACAAGCCAGATTAAGAGAATCAAAAATAAAAACGAGAATATTGACAAATCTAAAAAAGGCGTTGATATAGTGTATATCGATTATTTGCAGCTTATTAAATTAGACCGGGATAATAGAAATGAAGGATTAGGCCAAATAACAAGGTCATTAAAATCACTTGCAAAGGCATTGGATATTTGCATTGTCATTTTTTCACAATTAAATAGACAGGTTGAAAATAGGGCAGGAGACAGAAGACCACAATTATCAGACCTTAAAGAATCAGGGTCTATTGAGGAAGATTCAGATGTAGTGTTATTTTTATACCGTCCAGAATATTACAATATAACTGAAACGGAGACAGGAGAAAGCACAAAAGGACTTATTGAAGTAATTACATCAAAAAACAGACAAGGAGGCAAGGATAGTAGTTTTATGCGTTTTTTGCCTACTATTTCAACTATTGTTGAAAGCCGGGAAAATTTAGATAATAATTCTATGCAAAATAATTCTAATATTGAAAGTTTTGAAAGCGAGGTGCCAAAATCAATTAATTCAGAAAACGTAAATTTTTAAAAATCATGGATTTGTCAAATGTAAAAACAGTAACCGAATTAAGGAATATACCTAAAAAAGATTTAACTTTTGTTAGTAGTTCAGATTACAGAATCCCGGAAAACGAAATTTCAATTTGGAAAGAAAACGGTTGGAAATTATCGGAATGCAATACATTTATGACAAGTGGAAAATATAGAAAAGTTTATATCAAATAAAAAATATATCAATAAAATGAAAACAGAAAACAAGCAAGATGAATATTCTGAATATCTACTTTCAGGATTAATTACAATAGCAACATTTATAATTGCAACCGTAATTATTGCCGGAATTGTCACTTTAATAAAAATTTAACCAAAACAAACAAAGAAAATGCAATTTAAACAGTCAGATTTGCCAATTTTAGCCAAAATGGTGCGATTAATTGAGAATAGCAGACAATCATTAGGGAAAGACTATTTTAGAGCCGTAGAGGTTGCGAAAACGGTTTTTTCTGAAAATGATAAAACTAAAATAAACCAGTATCAAACAAAAGTCGATCAAAACACTTTAATATCAGAATCGAAATGAAACGCAACAGTAATAAAAAGCAGATTATTAGAAAAAAACTTGAAAGTTTATATTTTGTTGAAGAACTTTTTGATCCTGGATTATTTCATTATAAAATGCCGTTAGGTTTTGGAACTACTTTAATAATGAATATTGATGATTGTGTTTTGAAAATAGAAAAAAAAGGCATTGATATAAAAATTGCAAAAATTGAAACATCAGAACATTTGCAGATTTTGTTTGATGCATTGGTACCGGAAAATAACAGATTACCTTTTAATTGATTATAACGTTTTGCAGCTAACGTTGAAGCTATGACCAGTAAAGGATTACGGGCTTCGTCCCTGTCAAAATATACCGAACTTGGAGCGAGCTAAAACGTTGGATTAACCACTAAAACCTTTATTGATTATAGCTTGTGTTAGCGTTTCGTACTTTTTTAATCGAATTTTAAACAATTAAATATCAAAAAAATGGAAAAGAATTATAGAAAAATTGAATTTGGGTTTGGAGATATAAACTCAGCAATGAAAGAATTGAAAAGCCATAAAGATTTAGTTTGTGGCTCATTTAACGGACAAATACTTTATTCGGATATTGATGATGTTGATTCGGCATATCAGAAAATTACTGGCAGAACAAAGGCTGAGTTTGATGATGAACGTGAAAAAGAGCATTTGGAATATGAAGCCGAAAAGAAAAGACACGAAGAAGCCATACCAAAACTTACAAAAGAATGGATTGAAAAAGGTAATGAAATACTTGCCGAAAAATACCACGAAACTTGGGCGAAATGTGTACCAATTAGATTGGGTGACTTATATAGAGGTTTTGAGCTAAAAGCAACCTTGGATATTGTGAAAGAACTAAATGCAGGTTGTGAATTAGAAGCGGCAAAAAAGATAATTGAAGACCAAGGACACTCTGGAATGTCATTCGGTTTAGTTTGCTCAATGGTAAAATCGTTTTGTGATAGAGGTTTAGAATTTGCAAGTTACGCACGTTCTTAGTATGAACGCTAACGGCAATGCATTGGCGAAGGCAGGGAATTGAAGTACTACCGCTTGTTAATGCACAAATGATAAATTAAGTACTACCGTTGAGCAAAAGCACTTCCGCCCCGCTTTTGCCAATGCAATGTTATAGGGCGTTTTTATTATGGAAAAGAATATAGGATTTAAAGTAACGGTTGAATTTGATTGCACCGACATGATTGACGAAAAAACATTTCACGATGAATTTAATTGCGACCCTATGGCTGCCTACAAATTCATTTCAGACAATTTTAATGATAGTCCGATTAACTTTTCAGAAGATGATAGGATTGTAAAGGTTGAGTTGTTGGGGTCTTAAAATGCCCTATAACGTATGGTGCTATACGAAGGAGGCGATTGTTAGCACTAAAGTTGATGCTGAGTACAAATGTTTGTTTAACCACAAATGTTTCTGCGGAGTACCGAACCGCCTCTTTTGTATAGCCCTTGTTGTATGCTGGTGCGGTTTTGAAGCACTAATTTTAAATTAAACATTAAACATTCTAAGATATGGAAAAAGAAATAAAAAGAGTTTAAGCGAAATGAAAAATAAGTTTTCTGATAGAACTTTATGAAAAGAAAGACAAAAATTAATTACTGTTATCAAACCTTACTTACAAAAACAAGAGATAGTTTAGCAAAGGACTAAAGATAAATTAAATAGCATTAATGAATTTATTGGTCAATTAAAGATAATAACATTTGAAGAAGAAAACAGATTTATATTAACCACCTTCGATGGTGTAAGTAAGTTTATAGACGATAAAGTCTTTTCAGTTGAAAATTCTCCTTCTTTAATAGACACAATAATGTGCCTAACTGTTTCTGACAATATAACAGAACTATATCCACGCAGAATATTTTTTTCAACTTTAGAAAAAGCAAAAGAATATATTGTACTAAATAAAAACTGTTTGAGTATTAAAGAAATTGCCGTAATTATAGGAGAATGTAATAATACTACCTATATAGACCTTGATAGATTAACTGTAAAACTAAAAGATATTGTAGAATCAAAAATAAATTAAAATGAAAAACCCAACAAAAGAAAGCAGAGGAGTTGCTGGATAAATACAGAACACATATAAGAAAAGCAGATGTATATAATCATTTAGTTCAGGAAGATGAAATTTATTTAGCCAAACAATGCACTTTAGTTTATCTCAATGACATTATATCGGAATGTGATAGTTTTGATTTCTATGATTGTCGTTTGCGTAAGAATTTTTGGAATGCAGTAAAACAAGAAATTGAAAAGTTATGAAAATAATTCACTTAAATTTTTTATCATTATCATATGTATCTTTAATTTATAAAGTAACTTATGAAAAAGAAACTGGAATATTCTTTAAAAGAATAACAGGATACCAATAAGTTGTTTTTATTGAAGTTGTTAACGGCAAATTTGGAACATATGCAAAACAATATAATACTGGCGATCGTGTAGAATTTATGAACGACCATCACCTAGGAGACTTAATTGTTAATCATTATGAATTAACTACAACCTAGAAATACAATTCTTAATGTTTGATGCAATATTTCCATCTACAAACCATAAGACCGGATGCACTTCTAATGTCCTTCACTCCTTGTCTTTGTTGCTCAATATCATATTCGCCTTGCATTTTATAATTTACCTGAAATATTAAGATAATCACACTTTAATATTTTAACAAAAAACTATGTTCTAAACTTGAAATTGGCTTAGTTACAAAATTACGTCTGTTTTGAATTGTCGTTTTACCCCTTACTATTTCACCATTTAAATTTTCGTTTAATTCTTCCGTGAAATGGAAATACATCTTGCAAAAATATATAATCTCAAAGAGTAATATCTCTATTTTTATCAAATTCAAGCCCGTATGTATTTGTTTCCATTTGAAAAACTTACAAGATCTTCATCAATATCATTAACCACTTAATAAGTGTTGTTTTGGCAATTTCTGATTATGCTGGTTAAATAAAATTCCCTGATAGCACCCAAATTCTTTAGCCTCAAATTCCAAAAATCATGCTTTTATACGCAACAATTAACAGAAGTGCAAAGTAATCCTACATCTGCTATGTTTGAATCATTTTCTTAGTATCCTGGTGTTGCGTAACAATCTAATGTACTTTCTCTCGAATAATGTAAGAAAGTGCTTGAATTGGCACCAATTAACCCATAAGCTACATCAATTGAACTATCGCCATCTTTTGCTATAATAATTGGTTCCCAAAGTGTATGGCGTTACCCTTGCCACATCATTACAAACAGAAATAGCATATTTGTCTTTATTTGCAGTTGCCGTTGTTTTTGTTAATAATGCTTCAATTTCAGGATTATTTGTATTTGAAACCAAACGGCTACCACTCAAACAACTGGATTAATTGACGTTCCTTTGCTAATCTAAACCTATTTGTAGATACGTAAAAAAGCATCAATTGTCGTTTGTGTATCCGTATCGTTCGCAACGATTCGAACCCATTTATATCAAAACATTTCCGGACCTTACATCAAAAGTTTTGTTATAATAATCATAAGTTGCATCCGTTGAAAAGGTAAAGTAATTCTCGGATTATTTCTTATTAATTATATTCTCAATCCATTATCTGAACTAACCGCAATTGTGGCACCATTTTGAATGTAATAATATTCAGAATCAGGATGTATTTTAGATCTCAAATCATTTTCACTATCTCGCTTTCAACTAAAATAGTCAATCCATCCACTGTGAATTTATTTCCTTCTTGAAAGTCCGTAAAATTTAGTAAATAGCATTTAGTCCCTATCACTTCTCCGTTGCAATAAATGTTTTTTGCAAAACAAGGTGCATTTGGTTTAGGATATTGTAATCACCCTATCGAAAGTTACACTTGTCCCACAATTATAACAATCATCTGATTGCCTGAAATTTATAATATTACCATTTGATTCAACATCCCAGCCTTTGCTTTATTGAAATGATTTACAATTTTCGTGATATATTCAGATAGCTTAATTTGCTTTTGATTTAAATGTTTTACCAAGTTTTACGCCTCCGATATTTATTGCAAATTGTTTATTACCGTTTGAATCATAGCTTTCACCCTTAATCTAAAAACTACCTCTTTTCATGCACGAAAAAGGAACTAATCGACCGTCTGAAACTTCAATTTCTGTTGATTCAGTACAATTCAAAATATCGTATTTAAAAACTTAAAATTATAGTTTGACCGTCCAATCATCATAGATGCATCAACCGGAAATCTTAATTTATCGCTAATTTTGCATTTATATTTCTGATTGAAATTTGTTTCTGATGATTTTACTAACCGATCATATCAATTCACCTTTAATATTTACAAATCCTTTTCCATTCCCTGCAAATTCTGGGTTAATTTCATCGCACTTGATAAATTTATCTTCACCACAAGCAACAATCCCAATTTCATTTAATTCTTTAAATTCTTCAAAATCTATTACTGCATCAAATTCGCATTTCATAGGCATATTTTCGCCAAAATTAAAAGAACTGTTTTCAAAATTACCACCAATAACCATGGAAATATTACCTTCCCCGGATGCGAATTTTATTTCAGAAAGATATTGTAATTTTCTGGCATTATATTGTAAAACATTCAAAGGAGTGTATTTTAAATTATAAACTCCTCCGGAAAGAATGATATTTGCAACCGGGTTGTATTTTGTAATACTTTCTATTGATCCGTTTTCTGTGGCAATCAAAAATATATTTTCATCAAATTTATGTTCTTTTTGATTTTCATTTACATCATATTGCAACTCCTTTGTTCTTCGGATTATATACCCCGGCTGATAAAATCAGAAACTAAACTTAATTCACGACTCCAAATGAAAGATTTGATTCATACGTTCTTGTTGAATTATGTATTGTAATCCTTTAAATTTACTTTCCATTGCCGGGTACTAAATCCAACTTAAGACTCGAATAAAGCCGGCCAATGTCTGCATATTCACGTTATTTAGTCGCATGTAGCATTTATAAAACTTGCATTTCGTGAATTATTACTTTGCAGGCTCAATCACCGACGTTTCCCTTCAAAGTCAAAGTTTAGGTCATATAATGCATCAAATTGGAAAGTACATATTCAAGGCTTAAATTAATATCGCACAGATCTCTTGGATATTATTTCCAGTGGTCAAAAAATCACCTTTCCCATACCCAGATTCAAAAAATCAGATTTAACAATAATATTTGGACTTATTTTTTAAGCAATTT
>JADKIR010000001.1 GCA_016722655.1 Cytophagaceae bacterium | reverse complement strand
TCTCTCAAATCTCTTTCAATAAATCCTTCCGGTATTTTATTTCCAGGCAATAAAAGTTTGTTATATTTCGCTTTGCTTATTATTTTCTCGCTATATAACCTATCAACCACCATTTTGAATTTTTCAATGTCTTCTTTCTGATAATTTTTATTTACAAAATCAAAAGCAGTCATGTCGTCTTTTCTAATATTTACATCTCTCTTCTCTATAGTTTTATTTGAAAAGCTATCATCAAATAATTTAGATTTGGGTATAATATGTTCTATATCGAAGTTTTTTGAAAAAGTTGTTCAGCCGGAATGTAAGTATTAGAATATAAGGTACGATGTCCATTGGTAGCCAATTCGAGGTAAAGTTTATACCTAATAATATCATTCCTGGTTGGATTCTTTATGTTAAAAGGAGCTGATTGAATTTCCTTTTTGAATTTTTCATGGTCCAACGTTGCTTTAGCGATGTTCGAAGACATTAAATCTCTCTCTTTCGCACTTTTTTTCAATTCTCGTGCAAGTTCAATCCTTACTTCATCGGGCCTTGCTAATGTTTGGTCTTTAATTACTGAATTAACGACATGAACCATTTGGTTAAGAATTTTTTCTACTACCGGGTTTCTTAAACTGTTTTTCGGAAGTATTTCGAGTTGATTCTTAAAACTCTGGCTTCATTTTCTTCATTGGTTTTAGAATTTGAGTGGTTATATCCTGCTAATGCACATGCCCATTGTATTTATTACCAGCAATTAAAAAAGGTATAATCTTTTTATGGCTTTGCATTAAATTGCCATGGTCAGCCTGTAGCGAAATATTTGACAATATTTTCGCATATTCTTCTTTGAAGCCAAAATTTTTGTTTAAAACTTTTATTAATTCTTTATCTTCCTCAATTGAATACAAGCAATGCCAAAGTTGATATGATAGTTGTTTGTCAAAACTATTGCCTTCGATTTCAGGGTCAAAATCCAAGACTGAGGTATTTATAGTTGCTTCATTTAATAAAATTTTAGTTTGATTTTTAATCTCAAGGGAAGGCTCTGACATGTCTAATTCGTATCCTTCCCTATCCAAAATAATTCTAAATGCCTCAAAAAGATTTTTATTGGTATTATTTCCTTCAATTTCTTTGAAATTCAAATCATAATCTTTGTCTTCGTAGCCAAGAAGTTCAATTATTTGTTTTTTGCTAAGTTTACCTTTTAAATTTAGTTCTCCGAATAAATATTTACGTGCTTCATCATCTAGTATTGAGATTTCTTTTGTTTTTAGGTTTGTTATCTCAATATTATTCAGATTTTGCCAAATTTTAAATTCTTGAAACAATGGAGATGATTTAGGAATTACTTTATGATGCTTTTCGAATTCGCAAACAGAAATTAAATGTTTTTGGGATTTTAGCTTTCTCTGATAAAAAATCACAATATCTCTAATTTCAACTTTTAGTGAATCTGTTAGTCCTTTGTGAAATTGTGCCTGGACATTCCAGATTTTTTCAAACTCATCAAGATAATCTTGCCGATAAAACACTTGATTCTTTAGCCGTGCATGAGGCGATTTCTTAAGTTGTTCGTATAAATATTGCCCAACTGTCTTTTTTTGGAAAAACAGTTCTTTACTTCTGTCGCTGATGGCACCCAGATAGCCACTAGAGTTATTTAGATTACTATTTATTTCACTTATTACATAAGCTAAAACTTCTTGGTCCAATTTTTCAGTTAAAGCTTTAACCCGCCACTCATATTTTTGAAGAGTTTTATCCTGGGCTTTATTATCAGAAGTATAGATTTTATACTTTGCAAGAAAAATATCTTTTGTCGCTTTTAATCCTTTTCCCGATAATTGTTTTTTAAACTCATCGGTTAATAATTCAGGATGATGTAATTTTTGAACTTCCCAAACTGTATTAAATTCATTTTGCAAATCAGAGCGGTAAAAATCTGGAATATACTTTTTGTTTATTTTTAATCGCTGTAGGACATATTGACCTGGTGTTAAATCATTATCATATATTTTTAGCGATGGCCATTCCATCAATAGCCATTCCCTCATCTTCGGACTTGGCTTTTCTACTACTTTTGTATCCTCTTTTTTTGTTAATCATTAACAGCACTTTGGCAAAATCTGGAAGTGCAACTTCCTCACTGGCCGCTTTAGAACGAACTTTATAACTTGAAAAAGTAGAATGCTTTGAATCTTCGGCATAAACAAAGTTATCATCAATTATTTTATGGTTTCTTAAAGCTTCAATTAGGTTTTCCTCCTGAGCTGAAAACGGTCGAGGTTTCTTCGGGCTCCTCTTTTGGCTGTTCTATCGGCATTCGGCGAAAGTCCCCTTCCTGCAATAAAATCTCCAACAGGATCCTTTGATTCTGATACTTTTCCCGTCTTATCTACTTTGGAAAAATTATCATATTGTATAATTCTTGTACCTAATTTGATTATCGAAGATTTCGTAGAATCATCATCTTCATTTACTAAGGCCCATCCTATTGAAGTCGTGCCAAGGTCTAATCCTAGAATTGTTTTCATTTTTTGAGGGATATTTTTTATTGTGTTAAATAAAGAAATTAAAGCTAATAAAAATTTATCATTTTTTGTAGGATTTAAAAAAAAAGCTAATAAATTTACAACACGAAAGCAAATCACAATAAGGATTATTCCGTTGTGAAAACATTCAAGGCGGGGCAACTCGCCTTTTTTATTTTATGGACTTCTAAGGCTCAAGTTTCAGAAAAGCACAAAATGCAATTGCAAATATTAAGTAAGGTCTTGTTAAAAGAATATCTTGGCTGCATTTCAGGAGATATTCAAAAGTCTTTTGACTCATTACAAGAGGCTGAGCTTTCTACACCTAACTTTAGTTTTTATACCTCGGTAGCAACTGTTTTTAGCAGTAAAATTGAAGGAGAAGTCATTGAACTGGATAGTTATATTAAACACAAGAGAGAAGGGATAGCCTTTCAGCCCGATTATACCCGAAAGATTGACGACCTTTATGAAGCTTATCTTTTTGCTAAAAACAACAACCTCACTGAAACCAATCTACAAGAAGCCCATAAGATACTAAGCAAACATCTGGTTGCAAAACCCTGGCAAGGAAAATACCGGGTGCAAAATATGTTTGTAGCCACTGACGATGGCAAGATAGAATATGTAGCTGCCCGGCCTCAAATAGTGCAAGAGGAAATGAGCCGCTTGTTTGCCGACATAGATTTATTGTTGCATTCTGAACTTTGCATTGAAGAGGTTTTTATTTTGCCGCCATGATTCATTTGGTATTTGCCAAAATTCATCCCTTCACCGATGGCAATGGTCGAAGTGCCCGCCTGCTGGAAAAATGGTTTATGGCAGAGAAATTGGGAGAAAAAGCCTGGCTAATTCAGAGCGAGAAAATGTATTATCAGCAACATCAGGGGTATTATCGAAATCTCAGAGCATTAGGCTTAGAATATGATGAACTAAATTTTGGGAAAGCACTCCCGTTTGTATCGATGCTCCCCGAGGCATTGAATCTCTCAAAATAAACCTTGCCTCTCTTTTTTAAATATTGTTCGTTTTACTTGATTCAACATTCGCTGTATCTAATTTGATATATGTTTTACTTGATTCAACATTCACCAAATCTAATTCAACATATAATTTACTTGATTCAACATTCGCTGAATCTAATTTGATATATGTTTTACTTGATTCAGTATATGTCAAATCTTAGTTGAAATGTTTTTTGCTTTGTAACGCATGTTTGTTGGCTTACAAAAAACATTTCCTGCTTTGTAATGCATGTTTGTTGGCTTACAAAAAACATCTGTTGCTTTGTAACGCATGTTTGTTGGCTTATAAAAAACATCTGTTGCTTTATAATGCATGTTTGTTGGCTTACAAAAAACATTTCTTGATTTGTAATGCATGTTTGTTGGCTTACAAAAAACATCTGTTGCTTTGTAACGCATGTTTGTTGGCTTACAAAAACGCTTTTGCATTTACTTGAATACTTTTTTTGAAGTATTTAAGCGTTCCGGTCAATGAAGTTTCTAAAACTAAATGTAATAATACCAGCTTTTAATATCCGGCTTTTGTGCTGAAATAAAAATTATAAGAAAGTCTCAGGCTTGCCCCGCCTTTTTTGTTTTCCAGCCTTGTTTTTTTACTTTTACAAACAAAACCATTTTCAATGCGAATACTATTTACCGGAGGATCAGGAAAGGCGGGGAGGCATGTGGTGCCTTATTTGTTGGAGCAGGGGCATCAGGTGCTCAATGTGGATCTTACGCCATTGCATCACCCGGGGGTAGATAATCTGATCGCCGACATCACCGACTCCGGGCAGATGTTTAATGCGATGAGTTCCTACACAGGCCTGCATGAGTTGGAGGGCGGTAAAGGCATACCTAAGTTTGATGCCGTGGTACATTTTGCGGCTGTGCCGAGAATCCTCATCAAGCCCGACAACGAGACTTTCAGGGTCAATACCGTGGGTACTTACAATGTGATAGAGGCTGCGGTGAAGCTGGGCATCAGGAAGATCATCATCGCTTCGTCGGAGACTACCTATGGTATCTGTTTTGCAGATGGCCTCACCGACCCCAAAGTGTTGCCGCTTGAAGAAGACTATGACGTGGACCCCATGGACAGCTATGTATTGTCGAAAGTGATCAACGACAAAACTGCCAGGAGATTTCAGCGTCGCTCGGGTTATGATATTTATGCCCTGCGTATCGGCAATGTGATGGAGCCGCACGAATATCAGGAGCTGTTTCCGCATTATTTCAAACACCCGGAGGTACGCCGCCGCAATGCGTTTTGTTATATCGATGCCCGTGACCTGGGGCAGATCGTGGACCTTTGTCTGAAGAAAGACGGTCTGGGTTATCAGGTTTTCAATGCCGGCAATGACCACAAAGGAGCCATCCTGACCAACAAGGAATTACTCGAAAGGTTTTTCCCCAATGTACCCCTCAGCAGAGAGCTGGATGAGCACGAGGCTTTGTTTTCCAACCGTAAGATCCGGGAAATGCTGGGCTTCAAAGAGCAGCACAACTGGAGGAAATATGTAAGTGTGTAAGATTCATGGGCCTGGCTAATTGGCTCATTATAAATAGTAACGGATTTAATAAATCAAATGAAAATACTTTGATTGTCTGTGCAGTGTTTAGGGAAATTTTGAAGTCAGACGTTTTTTTTAACTAAAAATAGACCTTAAATCGACTTTTAAACGGCAATTTGTTTAATATTAAAAAAACACTCAATACCATTCTTTGTGTCGGCTGCCGGGAAACTTAAAAATGTAACTAATAAAAAATCAATTACAATCAAAAGCCTTTGTGAACGATCCCCCCGGATACCTTTAAAATTATGCATACAGGAAAAAATTACATAATACGATGAATCCATTGATTAAAGAATTTAAGAAGTTTGGAACAATTTCGCCTGAGGCCGAACTGGAATTTCACAGAAGAGTCGTGCGTCAAGAGCGAAAAAAGGGTAGTTTTTATATCAAAGAGGGACAAACCTCTTCCGGACTATTTATTATTGAAAAAGGGTTGGTTCGGATGTTTTATCGAAAAGGCGATAAGGAGATAAATTCACTTTTTGCAATTGAAGATGAAGTATTGACCTCTACGAGAACTTTCTTTTTTGAGCTTCCTGCCAAAGAGAATATTCAATTTTTGGAAGACAGTATTATTTTTTCCATTTCAAGAAATGATTTGTATAAATTGTGTGACCTTTATCCCTAAATCAACACCATAGAACGATTGGCCACAGAAGCCTATTCACTTGCTCTGGAAGACCGGATTTTCTCCTTACAAACTCTTTCAGCTTCCGAACGCTATGAAGAACTCGTCCGGGATTTTCCCCAAATATTGCAAAGAGTATCCCTGGGACACATCGCCTCGTATTTGGGAGTAACGCTCGAAACGATAAGCCGTATCCGTAAAAAATGATTCAAGAATTTTTTATGCAATACCCCGCTGAATCGGCTCCTTTTTTGACAAACATCAAAATCTAACCTTCCTTATCGTTGTAATTTTGTCCAAAATATAACGAAATGGAAATCACATTAGAAATATTGCAAAAAGGGGATAAAGAGCAGTTTATCAAAAACAATCAAATCGCTTTTCAGAAAGCTTATATTGAAGAATTTGGAGAATCAGACGAGATGGTTTTGCCGGAAAAAGACATTGAAAAATCACTGGAGAATGAAAATTCGGTTGCGTACCGCATTCTTAACTATGGTGCTTGGGTGGGTGGCATTATTCTTTCTATCAATAAATTAACACATCATAACTCTTTAGACCTGTTTTTCGTTAATCCCGATGCCCATGGCAAAGGCATTGGTACCGATGCATGGGCGATGGTGGAAAAAATGTATCCCGAAACCCTCGTTTGGGAAACTCACACACCATATTTCGAGAAACGAAACATTCATTTTTATGTGAATAAATGCGGTTTTAAGATTGTAGAATTTTTCAATCCATATTACCGGGATCCCAATCTTCCAAACACAGGCGTCGATGGATTAGATTATTCTTTCCGATTTGAAAAAGTAAAGTATAACCATTAATATTGGCTCAGGTGGCACAAGATAATCATCAAATCGTACCGCTCAACGAGCGAATTTACATTTTGGATATCCTGCGTGGATTTGCTGTTTTTGGAATCTTAGCAGTGAATATTATGGCGTTTTCAATGCCCAATCACGATTTTTCGCAAATGATTCTTAATCAGGAGACTGCTGATTGGTACGATCAACTGGCTTTAGGGTTTAACAAATATTTTACTGAAGGAAAGTTTTTTATTATCTTCTCTTTTTTATTTGGTTTGGGATTTTCGGTGCAATTAACAAGAGCCGGGGCCAAAGGAAATAATATTTTGTCCTTTTATCCCCGCAGATTGTTGATACTTTTAGGCTTTGGTATTTTGCATTCTCTTTTTTGGTGGGGCGATGTACTGCGAATTTATGCTATTTTGGGTTTTGTTTTGCTGGCTTTTCGGAAGTGGTCAAATCAATGGCTACTTACTTTGGCTGTTTTGTGTATATTCTCATCAGGAATAGTAGCTGGCTTTCCCAATCTTTTTGGGGATGGTATAGGATCTCCCTCTGATGGTATTCTGAAAAGTATCTTTTTGGATTAAAGCATATGGGTACTTCAATCATGGGTGTGTTTTTCCTGGGGAGAATTGTGGGTCGGCTCAGGGTCTTTGAAAAATTGCCACAATACAAAGGTCTTTTCTAAAAGTCATCATCTTTGGCCTAATTGTTTCCAGCAGGACTAAGGGTCATTGCTTTTATTTTTACCACCGAACCAGGCGGAACAGAAACCTTACTTAAGGGATTTAGCGACATGGCTTTGTCTGCGGTGTATGTGTGTACTTTGTCTATACTTTCTTTACGTCCCAACATCGGAAAATACCTAAATTCATTAGGGTATATTGGACGTATGGCATTGACCAATTATATGGTACAAACAATTATTTGTGTAAGTTTTTTTCGCATTTTTGATCTGGAAGGCAAAGTTAATGCGGCCTGGCTTTTGCTAATGACCTTTTTGATTTACAGACTTCAACTTTTGTATAGTCGCTGGTGGCTTACCCGCTTTAAATATGGCCCTTTAGAGTGGCTTTGGCGGTCTCTCACATTCGGTTAAATGCAGTCATTTCGGTTGAAATAAGGTAGAAACTTTCATTTTTTGATTAAACCGTTGGAAGGTAATTATCCCTTAGTAATTTTCCGGAAAAATTCTTTGGGATTAAGCCCAACCATATTCTCATGAATTCTGTGTGGCCGGCAATCGTTTCGAAAGCTTCTGATTATTCTTATTTAAGTGCGTCAAATTACATTAGAAATGAAGGAATTGACTTTGTTTTTGGGGCAGTGTTGCCGGAAATTGATTTTACCAAAAAACGAATTAATAAAGTTTAATGGAATGGATGGTGATTATTTTCAGCACCAAAGACCACAAATTGTACCTTCGATGAGGGAATCTTAGCAAACAGGTTTGATAAAAAAGAGACATGAAATCAAAAAAACTTGTTCATATCCTTAAGAAATAGTTTGTGAAATTCAACACATATACAACATAACTGACGCTGGGTTAAATTAAAGCATTATTGGGCCAAAGCAATAAAAAATAACCTAACAATAAACACCCTTCCCCCCCAAGGCTTTTGCCGGATCAAGATTCTAACCCAAAGATTTAAAATCAAAACATATAATTTGAAATATAAAAAACAGATAATTATATTTGATACAGATATATAAGATTCACGAAAGACCAATCACTGCATGGAAATATTTACGAAATACAACAATTCTCATAAAGTACACATATTAAGAACTTTATCAAATACAAGTAATAATAACCTTAACAGATATTTACGAAACTAGTAAAATGAGTTTCGGGAATGTGCTTGTTGGCGGTAAGCATAAAAAATGACCATCGGACGCTTGGACAGCGATTTCTGAAACCAGTTTTTGAAAAAAGTAAACTAAAAAGTATGACAAAAAATTTAATATTTCAAGACGATTCTTCTAATAAATTCTGGCGTGTTTCAGTAGAAAATTCAACTTTGACCGTTGTCTTTGGAAAAATTGGGACGGCAGGACGTGCTGACTTAAAAGAGTTTCAAACTAATCTTGAAGCAGAAAAAGAAGCAAACAAATTAGTTGCTGAAAAGATGAAAAAAGGATATAAAGATGACGATAACACCCATTTTAGTGAATCTGATTTTTGGAACATTATTGAACGAGCTAAGAAATCCTCAGAAGGCGATGCGGACTATCAAGCAGATTTAGTTACTGAACTCCTTTCAAGCCGACCAACTTCGGAAATTATTGACTTTGGTAACATATTTATTGAACTTCATAGCAAATCGTATCGGTCAGACTGGTGGGGAGCAGCATATTTAATAAATGGAGGTTGTTCTGATGATGCTTTTGAATATTTCAGAGCATGGGTAATCGCAAAAGGGCAAAAAGCATATTATGAAGCATGGGAAAACCCTGAAAGTTTAATGAAATACATAAATGAGGAGAATATTGGCGAATGTGAAGCTGAATCTATAATGTATTCCGCAAGTACTGCATATGAACAGAAAACTAATTTAGACGACTTTCACGACAAATTAAATTCGTACCCGTTACCAGAAATGGTATTTGATTGGCAGGAAGAGGATGATAGTTTACAGATTAAATTCCCTAAACTTTCAAAGAAATGTGAAAAATTAGGGTTCTAAATAAATAATATTTTTCATGGACAATTTATTGATTAATTCTGGCGACTTTGATTTTACATTTCTCGCTCGTGGACACAACATCGAACAAAAAATGCTTACCACCAGCATATTATTGCCAATATTGTGGGCTGACGGAAGTGCCTGTTCATTTGTTTTTCAATTTTACTTTAGTACTTGTGCTGAGCTGACGTCTTTCAAATCCCATAACATCGGCAATAATCGTACCTTGGCACTCATTTTAAAACAATGATATTTAAGATTAAGCATATCGGTCTAACTTTTGGACTATTTTCAGTGATAATTAGTTTCTTATTTTTTGGCCGCCAACAAGTGATTTATCAATTTCTACTACTCGGAGGACTTTAGGTTTCGTCAGTATTCTACTTGTCAATTTTGTTTAGCAAAGAGACTACCAAATCAAAACTCATTTGGACACTTGTGATTTTATTCTCTGTGGCAGTTCAATGGTTGACAGAACCAATATTTGTAAAGAGTTCGTATTTAATTTTCTTGAAAAGTAATCAAGCTGAATTGACAGCAGTAAAAAATATTCTCATAAATAAAACAGGTGAAATTGAAATATTTAAAAATATAATAAACGACGAGAATGGAGTTTTGACAGAGTCTGAAAAAGAAAATCTTCTTAAACTTTGTAAGAAATTGGATGTATATATTATTACAAAATCAGAAAATTGAATTTATTATGGACTTTGGGGCTTTTTAGATGTTAGGCTAGGAATAATTTATTGGACAAAAAATGTGAAACCGAATAATTCATATCACATCTTGACTGATAATTGGTATATACATCAAACAAATAATTGAAATAATTGAGAGGTGAAAAAACGAGTGCTTTCAGCAAGCTGCCCGCAAGTGGGGTTTCGGTGTTCGCTGGATAGGAAAGAAGAAAAAGTAAAATTTTGAAAAGTAAATAGTTTAGTGCTGAAAATTCCAGTCTTCACAAAGCAGCAAAATCTTGGTAATCATATTGAAAGCGTCTCAAAGTATTTAATCAAAGAAAATAATATGCAGGAAATTAATTCAATCAACATTTTAGACAAATTTTCGCTGTTTGATAAGCAATGGACACCTCACATTATTGGCGAACTTAACGGTCAATATGTTAAACTTTGTAAACTCAAAGACGACTTTGTTTGGCATAGCCACGACAACGAAGACGAACTTTTCATGGTGTTTAAAGGTACACTTCTAATGGACTTTCGTGACGGAAGAACAGTTGAAGTCAAAGAGGGAGAAATCTTAATAGTTCCCAAAGGCGTTGAACATAGACCACATACCAACGGAGAAATAGTTTTTAACTTGCTATTTGAACCCAAAGCCACTCTTCACACAGGAAATGTTGAGAGTGAAATGACAGTAAAAGAATTAGGTTGGATTTGACAGTGACAAACATTTACTTTCAGACAGACTTCTAAGAAAATGTTTGGACAAGAATAACTGACATAGTAAACGAACCACAAAAGCAACGGACTACCAACGTGTCCTTGGGGCAAGTGGGGGCTGGGGGAAGCAATTGAACATTAGGAATTTTAATATACATTTGTACAAGGGCTGAGCTGATGGAATTTTATTCCCACCCTATCAAAACCTTGTACGTTGGCGGTCAGGTTAAAAATAAAATACCCATCGACATTGAAGAACAAAGGACTAATTATAACGACAATTATTTTCTTCCTTTTAGTGAATACGACTTACTATTGGGAGGCTAAACTTGGAATTTTGACATTTCCAGCCTTTTTGATTTTAGTCGTAGTTTTTGTAGGACTTTTTATCACATTGTTCAGACAACTTTATTTTGCGACAAAAGAGAAATTTAAATATAAACTAAGAAATTATAAAATTGCCTTGCTGACAGTCGTTTTGGCATTGACAATTTTTAGACCATTTGGACTTGTGGACTTTGACAAACTTAAAGGTGCTGACATTTTAATTGCAACACGTGAAGGCGGCGGAAATTGTACTTCAATTCTAAAACTTAAAGAAAATCACGAATTTAGACAACGTGATGTTTGTTTCGGTGTGACAGAAGTAAAAGGGACGTTTAGAATTTCAAACGACACCATTTATTTCGAACAGTCTAACTTCAACAGAAGAAAAGTTAAATATTATGATTTCGCAGTAATTAGACCTACAAAGTACGGTATTGAAGACAACAAATTTGATTTGGTGCTATACTATAAAAACGACACACTTGGACACGAACTTTATATAACAAAGAATAAAATAAGCAAACAGAAGTAAAAAAGCCGAACCGTTACATGAGTTTGGGTCAAGTGGGGGCTGGTGGAAGCAATTGAACATTAGGAATTTTAATATACTTTTGTACAAGGGCTGATCTGAAGGTATTTTATTTTCCCATCGGTTAAAGGCACAGGGCTTTGGGCGAAATACTACGCACCAAAATGCAAAAAAATAGCTTAATGAAAAAGACTAAATTATTTTTAATAACATTCATAGTACTGACCATAATTGCAGGTGTTTTGTGGTATTTGCATAGTGATTTTTATAAAATTCCAACAAAAAGAATTGGCCTGAATGAAGACTTTGCAGAAATGCCTCAAGATAGTTTTCATCTCTATGTCAATTTCCCGGTTGACCACCAACAGCCAGGGCAAGAAACTTTTAAAGGATTTTATCTCCTAAGTCCAAATTTTTATAAAAGTAAAAACATAACGTTTTTATTGACAGACGGACAAATGCAATTAGTCGATACCGAAACAGATTTTCAGTTTTTTGAAAATGTATTAAGAGGAAATTCTTATGTGTTGATTGCTGTCAGAGGACACTCTCCTTTACTTTTTCCTGAAGTCTATGATAACGGAAAAGTAAATTATGACAAGGCTTTAAAATTATTCAATTCCGATCAACAAATTGAAGACATAGAATTTGTGCGATTGGATTTGATAAAAAGGGGAATTTTAGGAAAAGAAGATAAAATCAATGTTTTTGGGGCATCCGGAGCGGGTGTTTTGGCTCAACAATACATTTCCAAATACGGGAAAAATGTAAATCGTGTAATTCTGGAATCAACGGGAGCACCTGATTTAGCTAAACAGTTTGGAATAAAATATTCGCCGGATTTTAATGAATTTAATCCTAAAGGAGCTAAAATTTTGAGCCAAATTTTAACTCAAATTTCCATAGATAAACAAAGTCTTTCAAACATTCTTTATCAAATGGGAAGGACAGAAAAATCACCCAAAGAAGCTCAAATAAAATTGCTTGAAAAAATACAAAATGGGGGTAGTTTGTTTAGTTATAAAATCAAACCCGTTAACAATCTTACCGTACTCAACTATATGATAAAACCACCTTCAGAAATTATGTCAAGGATTCGATGGTTTGAGTTAGTTGGCTATGATTTGATGAAATATAATAGTGAAAAAGAAACAAATCTGCTGTATGAACTTTCGTCAAAAGGAGTTTCGGATGTATTGGAATATCACCAAAAAAATAAAATTCCGGCCAAAGAATTTAAAATCAACCGCAGTGGATTTATAGGAGAAATCTTGATTTTGAAAGGAACAGAAGATGTTGTTTTTTCAGACGAAATCAATAAAAAAATACAGGAAGCGTATCCCAATTCAAAACTTATATTTTTCAAAGACGGACACAGAATGCAGAATGACAAAGAAAAATATATCAAAATAAGAAACACTTTTTTAAACGAAGGATTAAACTCTGACAATATTAAAAGATTGATGAATGAATAAGCAAAATAGCACAAGAGCATTTTGGAATATTGGCGGCAGAAGTGCTTCTGAATAATATTTGTGAAAGGTTCAAAGGATTAAATCGATTGAATTATTGGGCTGAAAATCGGCATATAGATAAGCCGGGAACAGTTGGTGGCAATAATAGTAAACTGAAATAAATTAACTGCATAGAAATTATATGGAAAACGACTTTTTAGACAGTGCGAAAAAACAATTTGAGTATTACAAAATGCTTGGAGAAAAAACATTTTCTCAACTAACTGACGAACAACTTTTCATACAGTTAAATGAAGAGAGTAATAGTATTGCAACAATTGTAAAACATTTATGGGGAAATATGCTTTCTCGTTGGACAGATTTTCTAACCACTGACGGAGAAAAAGAATGGCGGCAAAGAGATGCAGAATTTGACAATGACATAGCTGACAGAACAGAACTTTTAGAAAAATGGAACGAAGGATGGAATTGCTTATTTACTGCAATAAATCCGTTGACAGCAAAAGATTTGACCAGAGAAATATTTATACGAAATCAAGGACATACAATAACAGAAGCAATAAACAGACAACTGGCTCATTATCCTTATCACGTTGGACAGATTGTGTTTATCGGAAAATTGTTATGCAATGAAAATTGGACTTCACTTTCTATTCCAAAAGGAAACTCAAAAGAATATAACGCTGACAAATTTTCAAAACCGAAACATAAACAACATTTTACAGACGAGTACATAAACAAGAAAAAATAACTGCCAGTAAATGCATGTTCGTTGCTTAATAATGAAAGTTCATTGCTTAGTAAAATGATTTCATTCTTTAGTAAAATGTTTTCCTTGCTTTATAACGAAAGTTCATTGCTTAGTAAAATGATTTCATTCTTTAGTAAAATGTTTTCGTTGCTTTATAATGAAAGTTCATTGCTTAGTAAAATGATTTCATTCTTTAGTAAAATGATTTCGTTGCTTTATAACGAAAGTTCATTGCTTAGTAAAATGATTTCATTCTTTAGTAAAATGTTTTCGTTGCTTTATAATGAAAGGTTATTTTTAAGTAAATTTATAAGGATTTATGAGTCCAGGAATCTATCGGAGCAAATTGCACTCTTTTTATTGCCAAAAATAGTTTCAGAAGGAATTGCCTTAAACTAACCAAAGTTTCTCCAGGTTTACAGATACTTCAGTCAGCCGTCTTCTCGAAATCTGGATTTCAGAGCCGTCAGAAACCCACAGTTTTTTAGTTCCGGGTGAAAAATCAGAACAAAAATTAAGGTTTACAATAAATGATTTACTTACTCTTACAAATGGAAATTTCAGGAAATTCTGATAGTTTTTTAAGGTATATGACATCATGATGTAGCTGCCATTTTCAAATACAAACTTGGTGTAATTCTGTATTCCTTCAAGCTTTATCACATCATTTTCGGCATTTTCTATGAGCAGCAAATGACTTTGGCGGGGTTTATTTTTCATGGTTTCATCTATTTTGTAATAGACAACAAATGAGGTGAAAGGTTAAGACTTAAATTCATTCATTATACGTAATTACTACTGAAGAAGCCTTCAATGTATTTACTTGCCAGGTTCCGGATCCAATTGTGCTTTGTAACCGGGGTTCAATTACGATAAAATAGGAATTATTAAGATTATCTATGGTTAATGGAGAATTAAGATTTACTATTCCACTCCGGTAGGTATTATTATTTGGTAAAGGAGTTTGAAATTCCGAAACTAAAAATGCACCGCCATTCAATGTCGGGAAATTAACTCTCATCAATTTAAAAACTAAATCATCAGTTGTAGAATTATCGACAAAATAGAACTTTAAGGCAGTTACCTGAGTTCCATGAGGCAACTCAATTGGGGAGAATACAGCACCCTGAGTAGTAGGGTTAAATCCTAATAAATCATTGGTATAATTGATTTTAGTAAAATCAGATCCTATCGAAGGCTTAAATTTTGAAGGATGAATACTTAAGTATTTTGTTTGCGGGCTAGTTGTTAAGGTGCCATTGGCATCGCTATAAACATATCTTGTTCCTGTTCCCGCTAAACCGGATGCACGAATATTTCCTGCAACATGGAGTTTTTCGGCTGGGTTATTTATTCCTATGCCTAATCCGGTACTATTTACCCTCATTAGTTCAGTTGACGATGACGCATTATTTGCCACATAAAATACATGAGAGCCATTTGGAACATCTACCTGATAACGTAAGGCATTTCCGTTTACTCCAAAACCTACATATTGGTGATCGTTATTTGCGAATTCATACATTACAATTTTGCGGTTGGCAATAGTTGAGGCAAATTGAAGTGGAGCATTGGGAGTACTTGTTCCGATACCAATGTTACCATTTCCTTTAAATTTAACATTCTCTGTAAAAGCCCCACTTCTTCCATAACCAAAAACTATGTCGTCAACATCTGATGGTGTAAACAATTGAAATTTTGAAGCCTGAATGCCAAAACCATAATGATTGGTGGAGTTGCTTAAGTTGCCGCCATAAAATGATATTTTATCACCCAGATCATCCTTAAAACTCATTTGATACTGTGGAGTAGTGGTATTTATTCCAATTTTCCATCATTTAGTATAGAAAATCTTTCTTGAAGTTGCCCAGCATTGCCAATTGCATTTGTAAAAAAACCCATTCTCGCTTCTGTTTCTGATTTGCCAATGGTTTTTATAGCACCCGAATAGTTTGAACCAGTTCGGAAAAATATTCTATTTTCAACTCCATTTGCCAATGTCGATTTATTATGTAATTGTAACATATCACTGGTACTTGAGCTATGAAAAAGCTACGCTATTAATTTTACCACTATTACCTGAATAATAAAATATCGAATCTGTACCTTCATAAATTCCAAATTCATCGGGAGAATATGATGGGTTGGGTGTGTAAGTATGTTTAATACTAAAAGCTGAGTTAAAGTCAATACTGTTATAGCTTTCCATCCCCATGATTGAGAAGGAACAAAACTTTGCAATTGAATTTTAGAATGGCCAATTGTACCCCCAAAAAAACTGGGGGAGTTGGGAGGTCACCATCACCTTGAATTGTTAATTGTGCAGTTCCTGCTTTTTGGAAAATTTTCAAATGAGTAGCATCAGTAGGCGAGATTGTAATAGACTGTTGTCCGAAACAGAAATTAGAAATTAATAAAGCAAACAAAATCTTCTTCATGGCTAACAAGTTTGATTGGTTTCGGTACAAAATTCCGTAAACCATCCATGCTCGTCAATCGGATAAATATATGGTTTTTAGCTAAATCAACTTGTCCATCAAAGCTTTCACCACCGCCTCAGACTTTGAATTTACATGTAGTTTTTTGTATATATTATTAATATGGCTACGCACCGTACCCATACTTATATAACAATTTGAAGCTATCATTTTGTAAGAGTCGCCGTCAACGAGACATTTCAAAATGTCCAGTTCACGGTCTGATAGGTTGTTTTCTGTATTCTTAACGACTTTAGGCTGTGCAAAAAACTCAAGAACTTTTCGGGCTATAGCCGGCGTCATGGGTGAGCCCCCATTGTAAATCTCATGAATGGCCTCAATGATCTCTATTATTTTGGATTTTTTGAGCAAATAGCCCGAAGCTCCGGCTTGTAATGCACTGAAAAGCTTGTCGCGGTCTTCAAAAACCGTCAAAATCAAAATATTTACATTTTCATATTGCTCTTTTACCAATTTGGTGGCCTCTATGCCATTCATTTGAGGCATATCTACATCCATCAGAATCACGTCTGAAAGTGCATTTTTACAATGCTGAAGAATTTCAATTGGTGATTCATAAGCCCCGAGGAATTCAAACTCCTCCGAATTTTGCAGCAAATGGGCCAAACTGGTTCTAAGGGTAAGGTTGTCTTCGCACAATGCTACTTTGATCACGTTTTGGCTCATTTTTAATAAAGGCAAAGTGAATACTATTTTTTAAGTAAGCAATCAGATATATATATGGTTTTTATGTTCAGAACTTTATGGACAAAATAACTTCAGTTCCTTTCAACTTCACTTTGAATGTCCAGATCAGCATCAATTTTCTTCGCCCGGCTGTGCATATTTTTCCGACCATTTCTATCCGTATGTTCTTTTATATCAAAGCCAATTCCTTTGTCTATAATTTTGAATATTAATTTGTTACCTGCAACTCTTCCCTCAATGTGAGCACTTTTAGTTTCGCTATATTTTACCAAATTATTTATGGCTTCTTTCAGTATCAAATAGATGTCCCTACGTATGCCCATATCTATTTTGACACTTTCAAGCTCAGGTGAAAAATCAAATTTGAAATCAATGTCTTTGGACTCCAACATGGGAATAGCATAGGATTTTAGCCGGGTTTCGAGATTATAAAACTCATCATTGTCGGGGTTGATGGTCCAGATGATCTCATCCATTTTTTCAATTACATTTCTGGCATCATTGCTTACCTGAGACATGATTTCAGGATTAAATTGCTCCTTTTGTTGAAATGCCACCAACTCTGAAAGTATAGAAATACTGCTCAGCGTACTTCCAATCTCATCGTGTAGGTCTGCGGCTATTTGATTGCGGAGTTTTTGCGAGGCCTGCAATTGTTTCAGACGGTTTCTGGAAACCACATAAGCAAATGCAAAACCAACCAGCAAAATGCCGAATATGGCACCGAAAATCCAGGTATTTTGGTCTAAAGGCAGCGTTTTTTTGCTCCTCCTGCAATACTTTTTATCTGTTCTTCTTTTTGTCACTTTCATACTTTGATATCAAATCCTGACGCAATTGTTCGGAATTTTGAGCCGCCAAAGAATCTGCATATTGTTTTTCCTGCACTGAAAACTTGTAAGCATTCTTGAAATCGCCGGTTTCAGCATAAAAAATCAACCAGGGCAGATACTGTTGCTTTTTGTCTAAAATATCCTCAATTTGATCGATAAGTTTATGGGCTTCTTTCAAATATTTTCAGCCTGAGCATATTTTTCTGCATCATATAAACATCTCCCAATGCCAAATAAGCCGTGCTCAAAGCGTTGGCAGATTCGGCAACTTTACATATTTCAAGGTTTTTATTTAAATACTTCAGAGCCTCGGGATAGTTTTTCAATTGTGTGTGTACATACGGCCCAGGTTGGACAAAGCATCGGTTTGTAAAAGCAAATACTTTTCGGTTTCAGCCAATTCCAGGGGCCTTTTGTAGTGTTTATGGCTTCTTGAGGTTGTTTTTTAAATCGTAAATATTGCCAATACTATTTTCCGATATCGCAACATTTTTTATATTGTCATATTTTGTGGCCAATTGCTGACCTCTCAAATAGTATTCAATAGCCTTATCATATTTTTTATCATATTTATAAATGTCTCCCACCATTTCATAAGGGCCACTATCAGGAAGTTTGATAATCTTTATGTTTTTTCCTGCACTTCTATGGCTCTCATGGCATAAACCAAGGCACTATCACGTTGTCCAAAGGTCATCAAAAGGCAACGGCAATATTATTCAGTGAAGCTTCTACCAAAGAAGGGTCAATTTGTAATTGGTAACGACTTCCAGACAATTTTTCAAATTCCTCAAAGCTTCTCTGGGCTGTGATTTATTGGTTGCAATTATGGCTTTGATAAGGTAACTGAAATAGATTCCACGGCCATAGTTCAATTTTTCAGAAACGGCTTTTTGTACATTCGCCAAAGAATCAGCCTTCTTAAAATTGAGGTCTTCATAAATTAATTTCAAAGCATAGGGCCTTATGGCCCTTTATGTAAACGGTATCTGGTTTAGTATAATTTTTAATGAAAATTGCCAATGAATCCTTTGTTTTAGGAATAATTGCAGGATCCTGTGCCTGGAGTTTGTTGGGTAAAATATAGAAGGAAAGAATAAACCAAATAGGAAGAAGTCAGAAGTCTGATTGGTTTGAATTTTAGAGTTTTCAATAAAATCATAATAAAATTAGAATCAGGGTTGACATAAAATTTGCAGAATAAATTTTAAGGTCAAATAGTAGCCCACTGAATTTTATTTTATGGAAAATTAAAGGAGAAAAAAAAGCTCCTCCTCTTAAATCACAACCAGGATTTTTATGCAAAAAAAAGCCGGAGTCCCCCGGCTTCTTCTACTTATAAATACTTACTAACTTTCTAACTTACTAACTTTCCAACTTACTAACTTCCTAACTTTCTCTTCACAAATCAGAAAAATCAAAACTTTCCAAAAAGCTCGTATTGAATATCCCCGACTGGAAGGTTGGGTCATCCATGAGTTTAAGATGAAAAGGAATTGTAGTTTTAACGCCA